>NZ_JAUBSX010000036.1:0-67652 GCF_036704885.1 Microcoleus sp. F4-D5
ATTTCACAGATTCAATTTCTCTATTCCTGACTCACCCTGATTTATACTTTTCCTCTGCCTAAAGTGACAAAACAGGGTTATTAACTACATCAGTTTGATGCCGATCAATATGGTGGCAGGGTTATTTATCCTCGCCTACTATGTCTATTCAGGTATTGACGGCACCGATCGAACACGGTGGATTCCCGGGTTTGGCATGAGTGGCGCGATCGCCCTGACAACAGGCTTGCACATGATCTTCACTTGGTCAGTTACAGGCAGCTTCAACATAGCCTTCGGGGAAATGTCAGTTTTGTTCGGTATCGTCTTCCTTGGTGCTGCTGTTGCCCTAGCTCAAAACTGGGAGTTGCTAACAGTTACGATTTACGCTTTTTTCGCAGGTGCGGCTGCTATTTTGATCGGTTTGCGGATTATCAATCTCGGTCTAACCACGCAGCCAATACTATCAGGTATGGGCTTAATCCTGTCGGGGATCGGTGGCGTCTGCGCGACGCCTGCGCTGTTGATGCCAACTAATCGCACTCTGCGACTGATTGGGGCGATCGTTCTAATAGCAGCGGGTCTGATCTGGGCTTTGACGGCGTGCATGGTATATTGGGAGCATCTCGCTAAATTCTCGAATTGGGTTCCCTACCCCATGCGCTGAAACCTGGCAACTTACCGCGATCGAAAATAAGTCGTTTTCGCAATATTCTCTTAAAAGCCTGGATTCCGGCTAATGTAATCGGCAATTTTAGAAATAGACTGGCGCATTTGTAGATCGCCGCTGCGGGTGTCAATCACAGTCATTACATAGGCCTCGTCGTCAATGCTCATCGCTAAAGTTGTGCCGAGCACAAGGGAATTTTGACCTGTTTTTTCGCCCAACCACTGAGCTTTAGTTCCTTGCAAGGCGGCAAATCCCAGAGCCCGATCGTACTGGCGGTTGAGAGTTTCTATTAATAGTTTAGCACCAGGTGTTTCGCCGTTGTAAATTTGCACCATCATTTCGGTGAGTTCGTTAGCAGTCAGGCGGTTGGGGCCAGAACCGGGGTTGGAAGGCATAATTTTTTCCCCCATTAATTTGAAGTTGACGCGGGTGACTTGGTAGCCGCGATTATCTAAAAATTGATTGATGTAATCGGCTCCCAAATAATCGATCAGTTGATTTGTGGCGGTATTGCTGCTGCGATCGATCATTTCTTCTAACAGTAGCTGTAGCGGGTAATTTTTAGGGGACAAAATCTGCGTCGATGAGTCTTCGGTAAAATTACCGCGATTGACAAATACTTCCTGCTTCAAACTTATTTTCTCTTTTTCCACTTTTTGCATCAGGGCGACAGCAATCGGCAATTTAATTAAGCTGGCAGGACTGACCGGAGGCACATCGCCGCGGAGGTTTACGCACTGTCTAGAAAGGTTGCAAACACCGATCGAAGCTTTCCCAGACAAGCCGCTTTCCCGGGCAACCGCAGCCAAAAAATCTGATTTTGCTTGCTGCACTTGAGAGGTGGCTGCTGTTAAATTTTCGCGGTATTCTTGAGTTTTTGAGGCAGTCAGGGAAGCTAAAAATGAATATTGAGGAACTTCCTGCAAGTTGTTGAGGGCCTGGTGCCAGAAAAATTGAGTTTGCTGCGAAGATTTGAGCGACTGATTTTGCTGCCGTTTAGTTTCTACGGCTCGGTTGGCTAAACGGACTGCTTGCTGTAAGTTGTCGTTAGCTCTCTGTTCTACTAATATTTGAGCTTCCACCGCTTGCAACTGCTGTAGCAGTTGTTCTTGAGGATTGGCGGCGAGGGGAACTAAGCGCGAGAGCAGGGTTGGTTCTGGGGAGGGAGAGGGGGGTTGTTCTAATTCGGTGACTAGCCGATCGCGAATTTTGTAGAGTTCGTCTAGCGAACGCGGGTTAGATGATTGAGAGAATGAATTTGCGATGGTTAACATCTGAACCAGTCCGATGCCGGCTACTACTGCCGCCATTTTGTTTGCGACCGACAAAAAAACATTCAACTCTCGCATATTCAACATCCTCAACACAACCAAATTCAATATAAGCAGCTATTGTTACAGGAGTCAAACGATTTTAGATTTTAGATTTTAGATTGCAGAACAAATCTACAATCTACAAGGTGAAATCGGAAAGTTAGATCGCAGCAAAATAACCAAAATAAAGGGAGCGATCGCACGAAGGCAATCAACCCCCTCTAAATATTGCGAACTATCTACTTTTTGCGCCGCCGCCGCCAGTCAGCACCCAACCGTTTGAGGTAATCCCAGCCGCGTTGAGGCCAGACATGAGCGCTATCGGTCTTTTCGGCAATCCAGCGAGCTACTTTGGGGCCTGTCCAGTCTCCGCCGTCGGGGGCAGATCCTTGCAGCGCTTGTCGCAGTTCTTCTTGCTGTTCTGGATTCAGCAATGATTTTGCAGGAGGGGGCTGACGGTCTCCGCTGCGGTTTCTCACAGAGTCTGGCCCTTCTCGGTTGTAGCGCTGGACAATTTCTTTGGCGTAGTCGTAGTTGAGGCCTACGACTTGGGCTGCTTGTTTGATAGTCCAATTTCGGGAAACTAAGAGTAGCAAGTGCCAGCGGCGCGACTCTGTGGTGTTTTGTGCCTGCCGGTAGCGAATTTTGAGTTCCTCTGCCGTCAGGTGGGATTCTAAGTGAGCTTTAGGTGGCATTCCTCCAACAGGGCATCGGGAACTTCTTACCATATATCTTTGGTTTTGGGGATAATTCCGGATGAAATTTTGATGCTGGGGATCGTTGGGGCAAATGCGTAGCTTTTTTGGTCGCAGATGCACGCAGCTAGTCGCACTTGAGGAAGGACTGCTGTTTTTTTGCAGGTGCGCGCAACAGGAGACCTCGGCGTGGCGGTGAGCGTTCCGAGCTTTTTTGTGAACCCCAGATTTCTGACAGGCTTTTTGACCTCTGGCACAATGGGCGTGGATCGGAAAAGGTCGCTTACTATTTTCTGCGATCGCGCAGCCACCATTAATTCACTCGGATGACTGATAACTTTCAGTCATTTTTGACGAAAAAAGTGCTCTTCATAATCTGACCCTAATTATTAGGGGATGTGCAGCCATAATCTAATATTTTATTATCATGATTTTCTATTTTCAGTTGATTTTTTTATTTTCAGGACGCGATTCATCTCGTCAAAAATCAGCTTTATATACTGCCCAGTATGCTTGTGAAAACAAATCATATCTAACAAAACTGGCAATTATTTGGCAACAAGAATTTTTAGAACAGTCTGAATGTTTCCCGGAATCAAGCAGTCACAATCTGGGATTATTTGATTTTTGATGCCATCTTTTTCTAGAATAAATCCTGGGTGCGTCTAAAAGAAGCTGGTTTCTAATATTTGAAAATTTAGATTACATAATTAGGAATGACTGATTTCTTAATGATTGCGATATTGCATACACATTCTTGGAGGCAGAACCTAGTTATCTAGGGGCCGCATTGCACACCTTACCCCTTACTTATATAAATCTCGCGTCAAACCACTTTTGCATCAGTCCTGATACAGTTGCATTCTTGGTTTTTTCAAATATTAGGTAAAAAACTCGATCGCTATTTTGTGTCCGGCGGGATTTTGGGAATTTAATCTATTGTATATAAAATGACAGATCGCGGGTTAGCTGAACCCTCTTCGAGGCTCGAACTTTCGCCACAAAAATAGCAGACTTTGCCTTCGGGCTGTAAGCAGGTACAATTGCCAGCTATATTAACTGTATTGTCTCAAAGTAGAAATAATAAAGGTAAGAGCATGGCATCCATCCGCGAGTTGCACCGACAACTGGTCAATAAAGAACGCTCTGCTGTGGAAATTACTCAAGAAGCATTAGACCGAATTACCCAGCTAGAGCCTAAGTTGAAAAGCTTTCTGTGCGTGACAGCAGACAGAGCATTGGCGCAGGCCCATAGAGTGGATGCTCAAATCGCAGCCGGAGAGCAAATTGGCCTGTTGGCCGGCATCCCGATCGCCGTTAAAGACAATATGTGCACCGAGGGCGTTCCCACAACCTGTGCATCTCGGATTTTGGAGAATTTTGTGCCTCCCTACGATGCCACAGTCGTCTCGAAACTCCAAGCAGCCGGTGCGGTGATTGTGGGCAAGGCGAACATGGACGAGTTTGCAATGGGGAGCTCGACAGAAACTTCTGCCTATCAAGTTACCGCGAATCCTTGGGACTTGGAGCGCGTGCCCGGAGGGTCTTCTGGCGGTTCTGCAGCAGCAGTGGCCGCCGGAGAATGCGTGGTGAGTTTGGGTTCGGATACTGGGGGCTCGATCCGCCAACCTGCTTCTTTTTGCGGTTTGGTGGGGCTCAAACCCACTTACGGGTTAGTTTCTCGCTACGGTTTGGTGGCCTATGCTTCTTCTCTCGATCAAATCGGGCCCTTTGGCCGGACTGTTGAGGATGCGGCGATTTTGTTGGGGGCCGTCGCAGGTTACGACAAGAGAGATTCTACGAGTCTGAATGTTCCAATTCCTGACTACGCCCAAGCTTTGAGACCCAGTTTGCGACCGAAGGGTCAGATTAGAATTGGTGTAATTAAAGAAACTTTTGGTGTAGGGTTGGACTCGGGGGTTAAAGACGCTGTTACTAAGGCGATCGAACAATTTCAACAATTGGGCGCAGAAATTCAAGTCATTTCTTGTCCCCGGTTCCGCTACGGTTTGCCCACTTACTACATTATTGCTCCCTCAGAAGCTTCGGCGAATTTGGCGCGATATGATGGAGTCAAGTACGGTTTCCGCTCTCCAGACCCCGATAATCTTTTGGATATGTATGCCAAAACCCGCTCTCAGGGGTTCGGTGCGGAAGTTAAACGCCGGATTGCGATCGGCACTTACGTATTGTCCGCGGGATATTACGATGCCTATTATCTAAAAGCTCAAAAAGTTCGGACTTTGATTAAAGAAGACTTTGAAAAAGCTTTTTCTCAAGTTGATGTTTTAGTCTGTCCCACTGCCCCTACTACCGCATTTAAAGCAGGCGAAAAATTTAACGATCCCCTGAGTATGTATTTGTCAGATTTGATGACTATTCCGGTGAATCTTGCTGGTTTGCCAGCTTTGAGTTTGCCTTGCGGATTTGATGATAAAGGAATGCCGGTGGGCATACAACTGATTGGCAATCTTTTGCAAGAATCTCGCCTGTTTCAAGTGGCTCACGCTTACGAACAGTCTACGAATTGGCACTTGCACCACCCGGAATTGGATTGATTTTTGAAAATCGGCGGAATACGGCGGCGGAAGTTAGTAATCGATCTTGGCTAATTGTCTGAATTAATCATTGGCCATTAGCTTTTGACCGATCTCTAATTTCCCGCGTGCTCTATCTATGAACAAGTTGCTAGTATTCCTTTTGTCTAAATCGCTAATAGCTTTTGGGATAGTTTTGGCGGTCGCTTATTCCGCTGCTTGTGTATTCCTCTTTGTAGCCCAAGGTAAGTTTATCTTTTTTCCCGCGCGGGCGATCGAAACTACGCCAGATGATTTTGAGTTGAGATATCAAGATGTTTGGCTGCCAGTTCCAGCTAAAAAAGGCGCGGTGGAAAGCGTGCACGGGTGGTGGATTCCTGCCTCGGAAAATCCCCCCAGCCCCCCCTTAGCAAGGGGTGGATCGAGAAAGGGGGAGGCTGTGCCCTCTGTTAACACCGGAGACTCGGATACCCCCCCCAGCACCCCCTTGCCAAGGGGGGGAGCTAGAGGAGTCGGAACGTCCCCGCAAAGCGAGACACGGGCCGTCGCTGCGGTTCCCCCCCTTAACAAGGGGGGGTTAGGGGGGGTAGTTTTGTACCTGCACGGCAATGCTTCAAATGTGGGAGCAAATGTCGAACACGCTTATCGATTTCATCGGTTAGGTTTGTCGGTATTTGCGATCGATTATCGCGGTTATGGAAAAAGCCAGGGCGATTTTCCGAGTGAATCTCAGGTTTATGAGGATGCTCAACTTGCTTGGGATTATTTGGTGAAACAGCGCGGGATTAACCCGAATCAAATTTATATCTACGGTCATTCTTTGGGAGGGGCGATCGCGATCGATCTGGCAGTGCGCCACCCGGAGGCGGCCGGGTTAATTGTAGAAGGTTCTTTTACTTCGACGCGGGCGATGGTGGATTTCCAAAAAGGCTTGTTTTGGATGTTTCCGATCGATTTTTTGCTGACACAGCGGTTTGATTCTCTTTCAAAAGTCGATCGCCTGCAAACGCCCGTGCTATTTATTCACGGGACTGCTGACAGTGTAGTTCCAGCCCAAATGAGCAAAAAACTGTTTGATGCAGCACCTGAACCCAAACAGCTTTACATAGTTCCTGATGGAGGTCACACTAATGTGGCACAGATCGGGGGCGCAGAATATCTGCAAATAGTGAGCCAATTTTTAGGTTCTTCAAACTAGATAAAAGCTGTTGGCGGTAACAGGTTAAGTTTGATATCTGTACCGCCCGATCGCACTTTTTTCTAACAGTACATATCTGAAACAGAGCTGTTATCGCGACGATACTGCTTAGTAGAACCTTAATACATTCAGCCACCAGTCATTCAAGGCATAGCAGTAATTGCAGTAATTGTTCGTGCTTATCGCTTGTTCTTTGTTAACTTCGCAGCCTCGCCGAGATGTTTTTTGGTTCGGCATCCTGGCACCGCAGAGATTGGCATCTGTGAGATTAGCTTTGTTCAATCTCGCATCCCTCAAGTCTGCCGATCTCAGGTCAGCACCGCTGAGATTTGCACCGCTTAAATCGGCTTCTTTGAGGTCGGCACCCCTGAGATTTGCACCGCTTAAATCGGCATTTCTCAGGTCGGTTCTACTTAGTTTAGCGGCGCTCAAATTACTGCATTTTAAGTTAGCCAACTGGAGGGATGCGTCTGGCAGAAAACTCTCGCTGAGATTGGCATTTTCTAAGTTGGCTCCCCTGATGTCTGCCCTGCTCATGTCGGCTTTGCTGAGGTCGGCGTCGGCCAAAAAGGCGTTTCTCATGTTGGCGTTGTTTAAATTAGCTTCCATTAAGTCAGCCGCTGTCAAGTCGGCATCAACTAAGTCTGCCCTGCTGAGAGTGGCGCGGCTCAAGGAAGCGCCAAACAAATCTGCACGGCTCAAGGAAGCGCCAAATAAGTCGCATCCGGGACATCCTCTGGTTTCTAGCAACCGCTTGACTAGAGACAGGTTTTGAGCTTGTAAGGGAAGTGCCGCGCAAAATGGGAGTAGCAGTATCGCAGCAGTCAGAATTTTCAGTTGGATTTTGGTCATAGTCTGTGTAAGTGCTGTAACTGCCTTCGATCGCCGATTGGTCTGCTGGACTTACGCGCGGGGACTAAAAACCCGGTTTTCTCGTTAATTCCTCGCTGTCAAACCCAATATTCTTAGCAGAAACCGGGTTTTTTGCCTAAGTCCTAGTCTAGTGGATGGACGCGGCTCGACGGTGTAAGGTTCGATCGCTCCCTATCGCGGATATTACTTACGCATTGGGAATGAAAGCCCGCACATCAAGGCTCCCTTGCAGCGAACGGCGAACCGCCGGAGGCGCTGAATGCCAGGGATTGTGCAGCTTGCGACGGCTGCGGCAAGTGGCTGACTCCGACAGCGGATAAGTATTTGTAATCGATGCAATTGAATTTACCTGCAGAGGGCGTGAGTTCTCCGTACAGGCGATCGGTAAATAAGCCAATTGGCTTAGACTCTTAAGACATATTGCTGATGCGCTGCCTTCTCTAAAAAAGATAGCATTTTTGTGTGATCCCCGAAATAATACCGAGCAAGCAAGTATAAAAAAAGTACCAAATGTCTCGGCGGGTGAGAAAATAGGGTACACCTAATAATTTCAGACGAGGAAAATAGATGTCGAACAGCATAGATCAACTTGCAGAAGGTGGCAGGGGGATCAAACTCCTGTGGCAGATTGCAGACGAGCTCAGTTATACCCGGACTATCGACAATCGAAATTGTTTGTCGCTGAGCAAAACTTACGAAGTAGAAGGTCGAAATCGCTCCCAAAATATAAAAAATGCTAGCGTTTTAGATGGGTTAATGAATTTATTAAACACCTGGGATTGGCAGACTGAAACACAGCAGCAAGAAGAGCTGCATGAAAGTTGTGTTCAACACATTAGCCTGCAAGTCAACACAGATGTCAATGCTTTAACTCGAGTTTTGTTGTGGTTTGAGCAGTTGAAAGATTTATCGCTCCCCAACGAGGTTTGGTGTAAGTTTCAGTTGGCGTTGGCTGAAGGTTTCACTAATGCAGTTCGCCACGCTCACAAAAATCTGCCAGTAGAAACTCCTGTTCAACTGGAAATTAGGGTGTTTAACGGACGGTTGGAACTCAAAGTTTGGGATTGCGGGCCGTGTTTTGATTTTGATGCTAAGCTAAAGGAAATTATGGCAGCAGATAGAAATAACGGCTTGGATTTAGAGGTTTTGAACGATGCTTGCTTGATGCCTAGCAGACCAAAAACTTTGGAACCGTCTCTATTTCTAATTGCTGGGTAGCTTTGGGGTGATGGACAATTAACAGATTGGCACGGTGAAAAATGTGTTATGCTAAAAACGGTGTTAGGGGAAAAGTTACGGGTTTTGTCTCGGCGTGGGTGAGGGGTTTTGAATACTGCCAACCTGCTGCTGCTTGGGTTAAGAGCTATGGTATTGGGTGATTCCATAGCAGTTCGATAGAAAGGGGTGCATCTGTCTAATTAAATATTAAAAACTAAACATTAAAAGTTAAAAATTATTCACACTAATTTTTGATGTTTTAATTTATCATAGTATCTGGTCGCTCACCAATTACTAATGATTTCCAAAGAAACTTTATTTGTTCTGTCTCTATTTCCCTACTTGGGATTTCTCTGGTTTTTGACTCGATCGGGAAAAACACCCCGTTTAGCTCTGATGGGATTTTACGGCACTCTCGTTTTTGTAGCGGTGACGATTCCCGCCGCAATTTACGCAAAAGTTGCCTACAACGAGTCACTAGCAAATGTCGATTGGCTGCACGGTTCTGCGGAACTCTTCTTAACACTTGCCAATATTTTATTAGTTTTAGGCTTTAGAGAAGCGGTGATTAAAGCCAAAGCATCCTCACAGAAGGGCGGCGAGGAGCAAGGGTGTCTTTTAGATGGGGGAGAATAGCCGGGATCGTCTCAGTTTGGTATTTACTCTCCGCAGCAATGCTCCCTAATACCCGCAGTTAACAGTTAACTGTTAACATACCAGTTTGCGATCCGCCAACCTGCAAAATTTTAAGAAAGCATTAGAATATATGGAAACTCACCTCAAGCACTTCTAGTGTCCTCACCTTGGTTTCTTGCCGCGGGATCAACCTGAGAGCCTAGATTTTGGGTTGAGAAACCCGGTTTCTCAGGTATTATCGAGAATGGTGCTCTGAGCGTGAGTTGAAACAGACTACAATCTTGCTAAGTTTAGCTTTGGTGGGAATCTCCTGGCCGGAAAAAAGATGAGCTATTGCCTCAATCCCCATTGCCAAAAGCCGCAAAATCCTGACTCAACCAAGTTTTGTCTGGCGTGCGGCTCTAAATTGCTACTGAAAGAGCGTTACCGCGCCATTCAACCTATCGGTGAAGGAACATTTGGCAGAACTTTTTTAGCTGTCGATGAAGATAGGTTGAAAACTCCCTGCGCCATCAAACAATTTTTCCCCCAAGTTCAAGAAAAAGCTGAATTAGAAAAGGCAACTGCACTGTTCAAACAAGAAGCTCACCGACTGTACGAACTCGGAGAACACCCGCAGATTCCAAGTTTGCTGGCTTCTTTTGAACAAGCCAAACGTCTGTATCTTGTGGAAGAGTTAATCGAGGGAAATAATTTGTTTCAGGAGTTGCAGCAGGGGGGAGCTTTTAGCGAGGAACAGATTTGGGAATTGTTGATCAATTTGTTGCCTGTTTTGCAGTTTGTTCACGAGCAGCAGGTGATTCATCGGGATATTAAGCCGGAAAATATTGTGCGGAGAACTCCCCAAACCTTGTGGGCGGCGGCGGGATATGGCACCTCAACTCCTGGTAAAGAAAAACGAGGGGCAAATTTACCTCAATCTTCTGGTGGTATGAAAGGGATAATTGTGGCTGAATCTCCTGCTGTACAGGGGAAGGCCAGGGGGGGTCAGTTTGTGCTAGTAGATTTTGGAGTTGCTAAGCACATTACCGGCCTTTCTGAGGCGCAAACTGGGACGATAACTGGAACTGCTGGCTATGCGCCGATCGAACAAATTCGCAGCGGCAAGGCGTATCCGGCGAGCGACCTTTACAGTTTGGGCGTTACCTGCATTCACTTGCTAACTGGGGCGGTATTGAAGGATTTGTTCGATGCTTTGGAATGCAAATGGATTTGGCGATCGCACTTGGCGCAAAAAGGCATAAAAGTCAGCCAAAAATTAGCAACTATTTTGAATAAATTGCTTAAGGATTCGGTAAAAGATCGATATCAATCCGCTGGTGAAGTGCTGCAAGACTTGATAAAATTTGGACAATATCCCCGCTCTCAAATTTCTTATAATTATCGAACTAAAATAGCTATAAATTCGCCATTAACTAACTCGCAGCCAAATACAGCAACCGCCGTATCGGCCGCGCTGCCCCACAAGATTCATGTTGCGCCATCCGCTAACAACCCGAAATTATTGCCGTCTAATAACTGGCGGTGCGATCGCATTATCCACGGTCATTCAGCCCCGGTTAATGCTGTGGTTATTAATCCTCAAGGTAATATTCTCGCTAGCGCCAGCGACGATAAAACAATTAAGCTATGGGATCTGCAAACAGGTGAATTCATCCATACTTTTTTCGGCCATTCCGCAACTGTTGATGCTGTGGCAATCAGCCCAGACGGGAGAATGATGGTTAGCGGCAGTTTTGACAGAAAAGTTATTGAGTGGAAGCTGGATAAAAAGGCGATGATTCGCGAATTTTACAGCGATTTTGGTTCGCCGTACAGTCATCGCTACGGCCCCGTGTACTCGGTGGCTTTTAGTTGCGACTCGGGAGCGATCGCGAGTGCCAGCGGCGACCAGAGTATTAAATTGTGGAACCAGCGCAACGGAGCATTGGTTCAAAAACTTTCGGGACATTCTGACAAGGTTTTATCTGTTAGTTTTCGCCCTCAAAGTATGATGCTTGCCAGCGGCAGTGCTGACACAACTATCAAGATGTGGCTGGTAGGTATTGGGGAGAGTGTACGGACTTTTGTCGGTCATTCAGATTGGGTTTATGCGATCGCATTTAGTCAAGACGGCAAGATGATTGTCAGTGGAAGTGCCGACGCTACTGTTAAATTGTGGAATGCCGATACAGGGGAATTGATTAATACTTTGAGGGGGCATTCTGATGCGGTGATTTCGGTGGCGATGAGTCCGGATCGCGAAACTATGGCTAGCGGCAGTCGAGACGGTACGGTTAAACTCTGGAACCTGGAAACAGGAGAATGTTTGTGCTCTCTTGCTGGGTGCAATCCGGTGGCTTTTAGTCCTGACGGTCAAACTTTAGTCACCGGTGGAGATGCCGGCGAAGTGTTAGTTTGGCGGGCGTCTGTTTAGTTGGGCGAGATAAGTGACATACTTGTGAAGGCGATCGGTGTCAGTGTCAAGTAAACGACTGGCCCAAGAATGTACATTAAGTTGCGATCGCATTTCTCGAAACACCGCAGCATCCCCGCGATTGTCTAGAGGAAAAACCCAAGCATCAAATCCAGCCGACTTGAGACGGCTAACAGTTCCCTCGCCATCTTGCACCCACAATTGAGGGTGAATGCGAAGGGGTTGACAGGAATATTCACCGACAACAATTCCCCCCACAGAAACGCTAGCATCTTCTCCCCGATTGGAAAGTTCTTGCAAAATAGCTTTGAGGGAATTGAGTTTTTTCCCGTCTTGTACTTGTTGCGGTGTAAGCTTGACAATAACCATTTCTAAAACTTCCACAGGTTTTGTCGATCGTACAACGTTGACTGGTTCCGCCGGCCAAGGGTTGTTTATTTCCGGTTGGGCCCTCTCGACTTCCTCCGTAACTTGTACTGTTTCAACCGGCTTTGCAGTGTCTACAATTATCTGAATTTCCTCCCCATCTTTCTCAATTTTTCCACTAATTAGTAAGATCGCATTCTCTACAATGTAAGGTTTCACTTGTTCGTAAGCCTTGGGGAACACAACAGCTTTTATTTGATGTGTCAAATCTTCTAATTGCAAAATAGCCATCGCATCGCCTTTTTTAGTCACTACCATTTTGATGGCGCTGAGCATGACAATAACTGATACTTTTCCCTTTTTATCTGCTAACTGTTCGAGAGTCACCACATCGGGGTCTGGGTTTACTTGCATGAGAAACTTTAGCGGATGTTCTGATACATAAAAGCCAAGCAATTCTTTTTCTAAACGCAATTTCTCCTGTTTGTCATAATCTTCTACCAATTTAGCTTTTGGTGCAGACTCATAGGTATTGACCGACTTACCGAAGCTATTGGCACCTAACAAGTCAAAGAGATTGCCTTGGCCGCTTTCTCGGTCTCTTTTGCGCTCTTGCGCCCATTTCATCACCGCTTCGAGGTTCTGTACTAATTGCTTGCGGTTGTTTTCAACTTTATCAAAAGCACCGCATTGAATTAAAGCTTCTAGAGCGCGGCGGTTGACAGAATGCAGATTTACGCGATCGCACAAATCAGCCAGCGATTTAAACTTACCCCCTTCTTGCCGCGCCGCCAAAATATTTTCAATTGCCGCTTCTCCCACATTTTTAACAGCAGAAATTCCAAACAAAATTTTATCTTTTGCACCTCCAGTAATCTGTTTGGGCAGCGGTGTAAAAGTAAGTTCAGAACTATTAATATCCGGCGGCTCAACCTCAATACCCAGCTTGAGACAATTGGCAATATATTTCTGTACTTTATCCTGATCGCCCCTGTTAGCAGTCAGCAGTGCAGCCATGTATTCTAGAGGATAATTCGCCTTTAAATAGGCAGTTTGATACGTGATATACGCATAGGCCATTGAATGGGATTTATTAAAACAGTTAGATGCCACCAGACTATTTTCTAGGATAAAGTTATGTTCTCGTTCAACGCCAATGTCATAGACTTCTTGAGTTCCTAGTGATTTTCGACTAATAATTTTAACCATGTTTGTAACTCCTGAGAATAGCCTCTATTTTAGTTTTCTTTCGTTGCAACCCCAATCGGGGATACTGATACACAAAATCATAGAATGCTTGTATATTTTTTCGACTAAAGATTCTCCAATAATAAACTTTTTTTAATTGATGCTCTTGTACAGAACCCATACCTAGGCGCCTTGCTAGTTCGCGGGCAAATTCAAAGGAACCCACAATGCAGACTAAACCGCCACTTCTACCTTTGTTTGCATAAGCACAACCGTCACCGTCAAAATAGCCTAACACATAAGACCCTAAATATTTTAAGTTAGGGAAATAGGTAACTTCCGAAAAAGTTCTTCCTGTTATGATGCCGTAGCCCTGTAAAGAGCTTGCCAGCTTTTCAGAAGAAAAATTTATTCGGTAGTGAGGAGCATAATTTTGAGGCTGAACAATTCTAATCTCACCAGAGTATTGTAGCTCTATGCTGAGCATTTCTGTGAGTTCTTTGTCAACAGATTCAAAAGCTACATAATTAGTTTGAGTAACGCAGCCATCAGCAGCTATCAATCCTAATAAATAAGCTTTAGCTTGAGAGTCAATTACATCAAAATAGCTCTCATTTAAAGTATAGCGGTTTCGCCGCTTAGTATTAATGTCCGCTTCTTTTAAAACCCTTGAAACTGCTCTTTCGCTCACACCAAGGTAGTTAGGAATGTCTCGACACTCCATGCCCTGATTAAAAGCAGAAATGATTTGTTCCTTGTGTTCCGATTTTAGCTGCCTGTAGTCGAGATACATTTTATATATCTGAGCTAGAGTTGATTTGTTTTAAGTCTAATCCTTGTTCAAAGATTTCGTCAATGGGCAGCATTTGACCGCCAACAGTCATAAACTTGTGATCTTTTGTGGCGCGAATTATCGAGCCATCTTCCAGGCAATACTCAAAGACCTCCTGCTGCCCCCGGCGATGCCACTGTGCAATTGACTGTGTATAAATATAACCGTTGCTATCAACACTATAAACAGTACATTCAATTTTTTCCTCAACGATTTTGCCAATAGCCATGGGCCCATATTCCACCGTCAATATCTTCGTGTCATAGCTCAAGCAATATTCCGCGAATTGTAGCATCTGCGCGAACAGTTTATCAGCAATTCTTTGACTGACTCCATTCTTAGTTGCGCCGTCGATAAACGTTTCTTTTTGCTTCTGCATTTCATCAGCTTTCTTCTTGCCCATTGCGCGCCGCAGCAAGTCAGCTTGCCCCAAAGAATAGCCCGCCAAATCTTGAGCCATCCGCATAATTTGCTCTTGAAAGCAAAGCGTTCCGTAAGTCTCTTTTAAAATCGGTTCTAATAGCGGATGATCGTACTCAACTGTTTTACCGTGCTTGCAGTCAATAAACTGAGGAATCAAACCTGCATCCAGCGGCCCGGGTCGGTAAAGTGCCAAAATAGAAGAAATATCATCCAGACAGGAAGGTTTGAGTTTTTTCACTACATCCAGCATTCCAGATGATTCTAACTGAAAAATACCTTCTAAATCTCCTCTTTCTAAAAGTTTATATGTTTTATCTACATCATCGGGTAACTTTTTGATTCTGCCAAAAGTCTCTTGAGCTCGGCGCTCTATATCAGAAGGTAGCATTTCTGGATCGACAATTAGATTTTGGGTTTGCTGAATATAATCAACAGTTTTCTGGAGCGTTGTTAAATTTTTCAATCCCAAAAAGTCCATTTTCAACAGCCCCAAAAATTCCAAATCTTCCATGAAATATTGGGTGATCACAGCGCCATCATTATTCTTTTGCAGCGGTACAATTTCATCCAACGGCTCTGAAGAAATTACCACACCTGCCGCGTGAACGCCATAGGTTTTGTTGGTTCCTTCAATGCGAATTGCCATGTCAATCCACTGACGAACAGGGACTTCTGTTCCTGTTTCTTCATTGATGCAAATTGTCTTTTCATAGTTTTCTTTAAATTCCTGTGCAGGTGTTTCATCGGAAATCATCACTTTAAGTTTTTCCGGTTTCCCCCGGGACACTGGAATTAATTTTGCCATTTCATCGGCTTTTTTGTAGGGAATACCTAACACCCTGGCTACATCTTTCAAGACAGCTTTTGATGTCATTCTGTTGAAAGTAATAATTTGCGCTACGCGGTCGCTACCGTATTTTTCAGTAACGTATTTAATCATGTCGTCTCGCCTTTCTATGCAGAAATCGCTATCAATATCTGGCATAGATTTCCGTTCTGGATTGAGAAATCGCTCGAATAGTAGTCCGTGGTGTACGGGGTCTATATTGGTGATTTTGAGGACGTAGGCAACTAGAGAACCTGCGGCTGAACCGCGTCCTGGCCCTACTGGAATATCGTTGTCTCTAGCATATTTTATGTAGTCCCAAACTACTAAAAAGTATTCCGAAAAGCCCATTTGCTGAAGCATTTTCAGTTCGTATTCTAGTCTTTGTTTGTAAATGGGGGGTATTTCATTTCTGGTGCGGGCTTTGAGCCGTTCTAACAGTCCCAGCCAGGATATTTCTTCTACATAAGTATCGGCTGTATGTTCTGGGGGAATTGGAATTGTGGGAATTCGAGCTTCTCCTGTGAGTTCGTATCTCGATACTTTATTTGCGACCTCTAGGGTATTTTCGATCGCCTCTTTGATTGTTTCATCATCCAAATGGTCTCGAAACAGTTGCGCCATCTCCTCCGCAGACTTAAGATATTCAGTGCCGCTGTAGCGCATCCGCTTGTCTTCTTCAATCAGTTTGTTGGTGTTAATGCACAGCAAAGCATCGTGTGCTTCTACGTCGTTGCAGGAAATATAGTGAGAATCATTGGTGGCAATTATTTTAATGTTGAGTTCGCGGGCAATTTTGACGATTTCAACATTAACAATCCGGTCTTCCGGGGAACCGTGGTCTTGAATTTCTATATAGTAATCTTCCCCAAATACTTCTTTATACCATGTGGCTACTTCACGGGCAGCATCTAGCTTGTTTTGCAGAATCATTTGGGGAACTTCCCCGCCCAAACAAGCACTGGTAACAATTAAACCTTCGGAGTATTGTTTTAGCAGTTCTTTGTTGATGCAGGGTCGGGCAAAAATACCTCTTTCTGGCATTCCCTTTAAATGGGAAATTGTGGTGAGTTTGACGAGGTTTTTATAACCTTGGGTATTTTTAGCTAAAACAACTTGATGGTATTTTCTTCTACCTCTAACTTTTACTTCAATGTCGCCGTTGACGACATACATTTCATTGCCAATAATCGGCTTGATATTTTTATTTCGGCAAACTTTGATTAGTTCGATCGCCCCGTACATCACCCCGTGGTCTGTAAGGGCGATCGCGGGCATCCCCAATTCCACCGCCCGTTCTGCGAGCTGCTGTAGCTGAGACGCCCCATCTAGTAAGCTATAATCGCTGTGAATGTGCAAACCAACGAAAGACATGGCGATTTTAGATTTTAGATTTTAGATTTTAGATTGTACACCATCGGCGTTGGGAAAGATAAAATAAAAAACAAAACTGTATATTACTTCTTTTGGGCTAATTCGTGCTGGGGCGCTGATGCTATCGCGCATCAGTTCGCCTGCGCCCGATTTGTTAAAAATTATCAAATTTAAGTTATAAATTAAAAGTTATGCGCTAAAATGTTGAGTGCTAAAGTTAAGAATTTGCTGTAGCTTTTGTCGGCTCAAAAGCAAGTAATTAAATGCTGCACAATTATCGAATCGAACTCAAAGAAATTCCACCGCTGGCTCAAACTATTGGCGAGCAGTTTAGCAGTTTGCCTCAAGTGGTAGCCGTAGTTTTAGCAGGTTCTCGAACAACTACAGTTACGGATGAGTCGTCGGATTTTGATTTTTACGTATATGTTAAAGAGGAAATTCCAGTTGACATACGGGAGGCGATAGCGAGACAATTTTCCGATCGCATCGCAATCAACAATCAATTTTGGGAACCGGGGGACGAGTGGATAGATATTAACACTGGCTGCGGTATAGATATTATGTACCGCCAGCCCGAATGGATCGAAGAACAACTCGATCGCGTCCTGGTCAAATATCAAGCATCAGTAGGTTATTCAACCTGTTTTTGGTGGAACGTTCTCACCTCAGTATCATTGTATGACAGAGACGGTTGGTTTCAGCAATTGCAAGCAAATGTCGATCGACCTTATCCAGAACAACTCCGTCAAGCCATAATTGCCAAAAATTATCCGATTTTGCGCCACCTGATTTTTTCATTTCGCCACCAGCTAGAATCCGCTGTTTTGCGCCGCGATTCAGTAAGTATTATCCATCGAACAGCCGCTTTTTTAGGCAGTTATTTTGATATTGTTTTTGCTGTTAATTCTATCCCTCATCCGGGCGAAAAACGTCTGGTAGAAAGGGCAACAGCTTTGTGCTCAAAATTGCCTGAAAATTTGGAGAGCCAAATTCACAGTCTAACTAATTCTATTTCGTTACCGGCGGGCGATCGCCAAATTTTACATTGTCTTGATGGACTGGTTGACAGTCTCGATGTATTGTTGATTGAGGCAGGTTTAATTGCTACTAATTCTGTGGCGTTGCAATTCTGAAAGATTGGTGAATTAGATTTTTTTACGAACACAGGCGGGACGCCTGTGCCACAAATACAGGCGTCCCGCCTGCGCCACAAAGAATTTTTACAAATTTGCTTGTTTCAAATAACTTTCCAAATCTTTAATGCGTTCTTGCGTCACTCTAGCCCTGCAATAACCGTAGGTAGAAGCAGCCAAACTACCGCCTTCAAACTGCCCTTTTGCATAATCACAATTTTCATCTCGAAATTTGATCCAAGTACGCTGTGCCACCGTCAATCTCTGCTTTTGTCTACTGCTGATTTTTGCTTGCAGTTGCTGATAGAGTTGATTGAGCTTTTTGTCGGCAGCCTCAAACTCTTGACTAGAACACATATTCATGTCAAGCGTGGTTTGAGGACTTTTGCAGTTAGGTTGTTGGGCGACTTGTACGGGAATATTGCTGGCTTTGCTGGGAAGCAAAAATCCGGCTGTCAACAAAAGCAAACTTGCCGCAAATTTTACGCAAATAGTGCTATTTTTCACTTAATTTCTCCTTTTTTTAATCTTTAAATTTTTTCGGCGGGTTGAGCCGATCGCCAAATCCACCAAGCCGCCGCCCACAGAGTAAAATTGCCGATGAGAGTCATCGCCGCTTGCAGGGTAACGAGCCATTCTAGGGCTGGGGAGTTGTCAAAATAGTGCCATGTACAGGCACACATAGCGCTGACAAGAGCGGGCAGCATTGCGGCGGAAAGGGCCCACCAAGCTCGGTTTTGAGTGACTTCGCCGTAAGTCCAAATTAACCAGATGGCGGCAATCCACTCGACGACGCTAGAGACGTGAATAATCCAGGTGGGAATTGACAAAGCGTGCATTTTTTGTATTGTGAACGAAGATGAAAGATTTATCGATCGGGACTTACGCAACTGTCATATAAAGTATGATGAGTCAGTCGATTTTAGATTTTAGATTTTAGATTTTAGATTTTAGATTTACTCCACAGATAAATCTTGGAGCTTGAGCTTTGGTCTAAAATTTTAGAAGCATCCACGACTTAAGTCGGGGCTTGTACCTGTTTTTGGGCTGGTCATACAATTTTAGATTTGCGATTTGAGATTTTATTAGATTTGCGATTTGAGCTGAATGATGACGTAAAGCCTTGAAGCTTGCTGACAGTAGCATTTTTTTGGTAGTAGGATCAAATCTCAAATATCAAAAAAATCTAAAATCTAAAATCTAAAATCTAAAATCGTTAGATTCCCCATTACAAAGAAAGAAAAGAGTAGAAATGCGAGCAATTTTGTGCGGCTATTACGGTAAAGGCAACGGCGGCGACGAGGCGCTGTTGGCATCGCTACTGCAAATGTTACCAGATGGCGTGACGCCGATCGTCCTGTCTGGCAATCCTGTCGAGACAAATCAGCGGTACGGGGTAGCTGCGCGCGATCGGATGAATGCGTTTCAAGTTCTCGAAGCACTCCGCACCTCCGACGCCCTAATCTGGGGCGGCGGCAGTTTAATCCAAGACGCTACTAGCATAGCTAGCCCTTTCTATTATGGTGGTTTGATGGGAATAGCGCAGCGGATGGGCTTAAAAACTGTTGCCTGGGCCCAGGGAATTGGGCCTTTGAAGCGCGAAATCACTCGCAAGTTATCTCAGCGCTGTTTTGCTGGATGCACCGCCGTCAGCGTGCGGGATAAAGGCTCAGCTACTTTACTTGCAGATTGGCAAATTCCCTTTACTTTAGCGCCCGATCCCGTGTGGGCTTTGGAGAATTCTCCCGTGTCCGGTTTGTGGGATTTACCTGCGCCCAGAGTGGCTGTTTGTTTGCGTTCTCACTCTACACTAACTCCCGCGCGTTTGTCAATCTTAACTCAAGCTTTAGTTGACTTTCAAAAAGCAACTCGCACCTTAATTTTGCTGCTGCCTTTTCAAGCATCTCACGACTTAGAAATTGCCCAACATTTGCACGAAGCGCTGCCCAAAAGGAGCCGCATCCTCAGTTTAGACGATCCGAGAAAATTGAAAGGAGTGTTCCGGGGAGTCGAAATGGCGATCGGGATGCGCTACCACAGTTTAATTATGGCCGCATCCGAAGAATGCCGCTGTTTTGCCCTCAGCTACGATCCCAAAGTCAGCCAGTTAATGGAAGAGCTAGAAATGCCGGGATACTTATTATCAGAATTGCCAGACGATCCTTATTTAATCAGCAAAACCTGGATGGAACACTATGCTAACGGCGACGCCTTATCGCCAGACAGGATAAAATTTATAGTAGAGCGATCGCTCTTTCATCGCGAAGTATTGCAAACCGCGCTCCAGCAGTCTTAGTAAGAGGTAAAATACCGTGACAGCCCCTACAGCAGACTTAAAAATTACCTGGGAAAAATTGCCAGACGACTTCATTTTAGACGAGGAACCAGTGGAAAATATCGACCAACCCTTGCTAGCCGCCGCCTTGCGCGAAATTTTAGAAATCGCAGGGCTAATTGTAACAGGAATATTAGTTGCCCCAAACATGGGAATTTGCGCTACATTAAACGGCAAGCTAGTTATCAAAGCTCCAGATTGGTTTTATGCCCGCAATGTCCAGCCGCTTTCTAGTCAAGAAATTCGCCGCAGTTACACTCCCAACTTAGAAGGGGAAATTCCGGCGATCGTGATGGAATTTTTGTCCGCTACTGCCAACGATGAATATTCTAGTAAACAAACTTATCCACCTGGAAAATGGTTTTTTTACGAACAAGTATTGCGAGTGCCAGTCTATGCACTTTTTGAACCAGCCGCCGGAGTGTTAGAAGTCTACTACTTGGATTCATCAGGAAAGTATGAAGTACAACCACCCGATGCTTTCGGCCGTTATTGGATTTCAGGAGTTGGGTTATTTCTGGGTGTTTGGCAGGGAACAAAAGCCGAAAGAACCGGATATTGGTTGCGGTGGTGGGATGAAAGTGGCGAGATGTTATTGTGGGGAGCAGAAATGGTAGAAAGGGAACGGCAGCAAAGGGATCTCGCTCAACAGCGGGCCGAACAAGAACGAGAACGGGCCGAACAAGAACGAGAACGATCGCAAAGATTGGCCGCACAATTAAGAGCAGCAGGCATTGAACCAGAAGCCTAATGCAATAATGAGCAATTAAAAATAGCCGAGGGAGAATTTTTAATTGCTCATTAATTAAAAAGTATTGAACAACATCGCAAACATCAATATTTATCTGCGTTAATCCGCGTTAATCTGCCTTCATCAGCGGTTCAAAATTACATTCAGGAGACAGCAAAATTGGCAAGAGTAAGAGTGCGGGAACACGTCAATCCCCTATCAATTAGATATCAAGCATCTGCAAATCCCCCGGATTGGACTAAAATCTATGCCGACTTAAATTTACCGCTGCATTTAGATATCGGCTGCGGCAGAGGAAGGTTTTTGTGGCACATGGCGCAAATCCAAACAGACTGGAACTTTCTCGGATTAGAAATTCGGGAACCTCTGGTAGAAGAGGCGAATCTTTGGCGGGACGAAAAAGGCTTGACAAATTTGCACTATTTGTTTTGCAATGCTAATAGTTCCCTTAAACCAATTTTAGAAACTTTACCCGCAGGTATTTTGCAGCGAGTTAGCATTCAGTTTCCCGATCCCTGGTTCAAGAAAAAGCACCACAAACGTCGGGTGGTGCAGCAGGAATTAGTCAACGAATTGGCAACTTATCTAGCAGTTGGCGGTGAAGTTTTTATTCAGTCAGATATTGAGGAAGTAGAAAGGGAAATGTGCGATCGCTTTTCATCTCATCCCAGTTTTAAACGTCAAAACGGTGACAACTGGCTAGCCGAAAATCCCCTACCTGTTCCTACTGAAAGAGAAATCGCTACTCTCAAACGCGGCGAACCAGTTTATCGAGCACTCTATCAAAAATAATGCTCGCTTTTGCAAACTCACCTTTGTCATAAAGGTTATAACTTACATCTTGCACCTTGGTTAGGAACAGGCTTTCCGACCTGTTCCACAAAACTTAATTTTCTCGCTTCACGGGCCGGAGAACCCGTTAATAAAAGAATTATTTCTAACTTACACCCAAGACGCCAGCCACATCCGAATATTGAATTCCCACTGCGATAAAGGCAGTCCCAAATAGATAGGCATCCAGAAAATAAAAGCACTCAAAACCAGAAAAATAATTGTTACCCCCATCCCTCGGAGTCGAGTTTGAGGGCTGTGCAGCCACCTGTCAACCCACCACGCCAATGCTAAAGCTGCAAACACAGAACAGCCCATATAATGGTACAAAAATATGCAGCGAGTCACCTTCATCCAAGGCAGCAAATTAGCAGCCCAATTAACTATTAAATATAACGCCAGCCACATTTGGGCAGTCGGCGGAAATAAAATCGGCCGCTGCTGTTCTATCGTGTCAGCAGAAGCCTCGCTGCGCGTTTGCAGCCACACCGAAATCCGGTGAACTAAAACTCCTATTACTAGCAGTAAAGCTAAGGTTGACAGCCACCAAAGGAAGGGATTTCCCATTGCGTGAACGTCAAAAATTACCTCTGTTGCACCTTCAGGCAAAGGCGGCAAAACGGGATCTGGTTGTGCATTGTTGCTAGCTTTTTTGAAGAAGTAAACTATCGGGCGCAGCATCAACGGCCAACCGTACCACGCGGAACAGTAAGGATGCACGTCGGGGCCGCTTTTAATCCGCTGGTGATAAGTCAAAATTTCCGTTTGCATCTGCCAGAAATTGGGAGTTGGATTAAAGTACAGGTGAGGAATCCAAGAGATGCTGTAAACTATAATAGGAATAATAGCTAGACTCAAGCAGAGTTCTATAAAATTGAGTTTCGTCAGTTTTTGTACGGGACTTTCGGCAGGAATTAGAGGTGAATCTACCTCGCGGCTTTGTTCTTCATTTCCTCTGTTACCCTGGATAAAACGAATTGCCCAAGCACAGATTAAAATTATATAAGTACCGAAAAGAAACCACAATCCGTTCCATTTGATAGCCGCAGATGCGCCGAAGCCAGTACCGGCGAGAACCAGCAAAAGCCAGCGCTTTTTGCCTTCTGCTTCTACGGATTTTAAAATAAATAACTGACCTAAAATTCCCAACAAAACTAGATAAATGTTGTTCAGCGCGTAGCGAGACTCAACTAAAAACAGACCGTCGCAGGCGATAAATAAAGCAGCAATAAAAGCAAAGGTGCGGCGCGGAACTAGCTGATAAGCCAGCGCTCCTACAACTAGCGGAATAAAGGAACCCGTGAGAGCATTCAGCCAGCGGTAATCCCAAGGGGAAAGCAGGGAACCAGCCATACTGTTGACGGCGGTTTTTCCGAAGGGAAGGTGAGTTCCGATCCAAATGCCGATCGCAATTATGTACTGGCTCAGAGGCGGGTGGGCGTTGAAAAAAGGAGTTTTTGTGAGATAATTGTTGGCAAATTTAGCGTAATAAACCTCGTCAAATACTAAAGTGTTAAATCGCTCTAGTTCCCAAAAGCGTAAAGTTAAGGACAAGAGGAGCACACCTAGCATTCCTATGGAGAAAATAACGTTCGATCGGTTAAATTGTTTTTTCTTGATTTTCATAAAACAGCAGCAAATAATAGATCCTAAATTTGAGTGCAATCGCTAATTTTAAATGTCTGAGTTGAGAGTAACGTAAAATAGGACTTGTGCAGAAACCGAATTTTTCATGAGGAACCGGGTTTTTTGGAAAAAGCCAGTTTCTTAAACCCGGTTTCTAATAATGCTTGGAGAGTGCAGCGAGAAGCAGTAGCGACTATTGTTTCACCAAATGCTCTCCATCTAATTGGCAAGCCGGAAGGAAAAGCGCGCATCACAATGTGCGATAGATTATGATAGCAGCTAATCAGGTATTTTTTGAGCGAGTGTTTATGAATCTCATACTTTCGACTTGGGGGCGTTGGGGCTTAGCTGTAGGTGCGACTATCCTGATGGGATCTGCCGCCGCGCCAAATCCCCAGACATTTGAAAGTTTTGCTGATTTCTGTACCAACAAAGAGAATTTGACCCCTGAAGCCAGACATACGGTGGAGGTGTTGCTATCAAAAGCGAAAACACAAGAGTGCGATCGCGCTCAAAAAACACTGACTAATCTCACAGAACTTTCCCTAATTCGCAATCAAATAGTCGATATCAAACCATTATCAAAATTCACCAATCTGAGAAAGCTTAACCTCAGTTTAAATCAAATAACAGATGTGCAACCCTTATCGGGACTGACTAATCTGAGATCTCTCGTCCTCAATTTCAATCAAATCTCAGACGTGAAACCATTATCGGGACTGACTAATCTGACAGAGCTTTTCCTCGAAGCCAATCAAATCGCAGATGTAAAACCTTTAGCTGGATTGACTAATCTAACAGGGCTGTCCATCGCATCTAATCAAATTGTAGATGTGACACCTTTATCGAGAATGACTGAGTTAAATTTTCTTTATTTGAGTGGCAATAAAATCGCAGATGTCAAACCATTATCGGGATTGACCAATCTGATACTGCTTTTCCTCGCATCAAATCAAATCGCAGATGTCAAACCTTTAGCGGGATTGACAAATCTGACCGCCCTAGACCTCAGTAGCAATCAAATCGCAGATATCAAACCTTTAGCGGGATTGGTAAATCTGACAACCCTCGATCTCAGTAGAAATCAAATCCCGGATGGGGAAGCCGATCGATTAATTCAGAAAAACAAACAACTATTAAATCAAAAAACAGATGAAGCCGAGCGATTGATTCAGGAAGCTAGGGGATTATTCGCTCAAGAAACAGCAGCATCTTACCAGGAAGCCTTGCAAAAGTTTGATGCAGCGCGTTCGCTTTATCAAATGCTTAGAAATTGGGAGAAGGAAGCTTACACGCTGCATCAAATGGGCTTCATTACTAATAGATTAGGAGACAGACAGCAAGCCCTGAACTACTACAAGCAAGCCCTTTCTTGGAATCAGACAGCAGCCGATCGCCCTAAACAAGCCGTCATCCTCAACAATATCGGCGCTGTATACTATGCTTTGGGAGAGAAACAGCAAGCCATCGACTACTATAACCAAGTCCTTTCCCTAATTCGGGAAATGGCCGATCGCCCTGAAGCAAGTATCAACCTCAGCAACATCTCGAACCTACCCGCAAACAGCGACACACCTTTGGACGATCGCACTGCGGAAGCCACCACACTCAACAACATCGGCTTAGCCTACAGCGATTTGGGAGAAAAACAGAAAGCAAAAGAGTATTTCAACCAAGCCCTTCCCTTATTCCGCGCTGTGGGCGATCGGGCTAAGGAAGCAACTACCCTCACCAATATTGGCTTAGTCTATTCAGATTTGGGAGAAAAACAAACAGCCCTCGACTACTACAAACAAGCCCTCGATTTGAGACAAAAAGCGGGCGATCGGCGTGGAGAAGCCCTCACCCTCAACAATACAGGTACTACTTACTCAGAATTGGGAAAACTGCAGAAAGCAGAAGAATATTTCAACCAAGCCCTGCCGCTGTTTCGCGCTGTGGGCGATCGTCCTGGAGAAGCTCTCACCCTCTACAATATCGCTAATATAAAACGCGATCGAGGCAATTTAATCGCAGCCCTCACTGACATTGAAACCTCCATTAAAATCATCGAAAACCTCCGCACCAAAATCACCAACCACGAGCTCCGCATCTCATACTTTGCCACCGTGCAGGACTATTACCAGTTCTACATTGACCTGTTAATGCAACTGCACAAAACGCAACCAAATTCGGGTTATGATACTAAAGCCTTTCAAGCTAGCGAACGCTCCCGCGCCCGCAGCCTCCTCGAACTTCTTCAAGAAGCAAACGCCGATATTCGCCAAGGTGTCGCCCCGGAATTATTGCAGCAAGAACGCAATTTACAACAGCAACTCGATGCCTTAGAAACACGGCGAATCGAAACTACAAGCAGCCCCAATTCAACCCCCGCACAAAAAGCAGAATTAGATCAAAAACGCCAAACTTTACTAGCACAATATCAGGACATTCAAGCCCAAATCCGCTCCACCAGTCCCCGGTACGCCGCCCTCACCCAACCGCAACCTTTAACCCTGGCACAGATTCAACAACAAATCCTCGATGAGAATACAATTTTACTCCAGTATTCTTTAGGGAAAGAGCGCAGCTATCTGTGGGCTGTGACTAAAACCAGTATCACCAGTTATGAATTGCCTGCTAGGGCCGACATCGAAAAAGCCGCCCGCAATTTCCGCGATGCTGTGACTAACCCGCGCTACCGAAAAATTCCCGATCGAGTTGCTGAAGCTAACAACACGCTCAGTCAAATTATTTTACAGCCCGTAGCAGCACAACTCGCTCAAAAACGCCTGCTGATAGTTGGCGATGGCATTCTCAATTACCTCCCCTTTGCCGCCCTCTCAATCCCTGAAACACCCGGTAAAAATCGGAATCAGCCTTTAATTGCAGACCGTGAAATTGTGCTGCTGCCTTCCGCTTCCACCTTGGGAATCTTAAGAAAAAACTACAATGACAGACAACCCCCAACTCGGACTTTAGCAATGCTCGCCGATCCAGTTTTTAGCGCTGACGATCGACGAGTCAGAACCCAGTCTAATAGCGCCAATCCCCAAGCAATAGAATCAGTAAATCTCGGTTTAAGCCGCTCTAGCCGCGACAATAACATACAGTTGAACCGTTTAAAATTCACTCGCCAAGAAGCTCAAATCATTCAAGCGTTAGTTCCTGCCACTTCTCGCACCGCATCTTTGGATTTTGCCGCCAGCCGCGCCGCAGCAACCAGTCACAATTTAAGCCAATATAAAATCATTCATTTTGCCACTCACGGTTTAGCGAATAGCACTAACCCGGAACTATCAGGAATCATCTTGTCACTGGTAGATGAAAAGGGCAACCCTTTAAACGGATTTCTGCGACTTACTGATATTTTCAATCTCAAATTAGCAGCAGATTTAGTAGTGTTAAGTGCCTGTCAAACCGGAATGGGGCAGATCGTTCAAGGCGAGGGGATGGTAGGATTGACACGGGGATTTATGTATGCAGGGGCTCAGCGAGTCGTGGTGAGTTTGTGGAATGTGGACGATGAAGGAACAGCTACGCTAATGTCTAGTTTCTATCAGGGAATGCTGCAAAAAGGGTTAACGCCAGCGGCAGCATTGAGGGCCGCACAACTGGAAATGTGGAAGCAGGAAGAGTGGCGTTCTCCTTATTATTGGGCGGCTTTTACGCTTCAGGGGGAATGGCGATAAATTTTAGGAAAAACAGCTATGATATCAAGTCGGATTAATTGCTGATAAAACCTATACGGGCATCGGGCTGGTCATGAACAACAGCCAACAGTCAACAGTCAACTGTCTTCCTTCTTCCTTCTTCTACTAAAGTGTTAAATCGCTCTAGTTCCCAAAAGCGGAGAGTTAAGGATAGGAGGAACACCCCGAGCATTCCCAGGGCAAAAACAAAAATTGATTTGTGGGATTGTTTTTTGTTGGGGTTAATAAAACATCAGAAAATAGTAGATGCTAGGTTTGGGAGCGTTAATTTAAAAATACTGAGTTGAGAATAGCGTAAAAATTACAATTATGACTTTTAACCTTCGCCGAGGCAAATCCGATGCGGCCGATCGCGCTTGGAGAATGCGGCACTACGTGCAGCGGCTGGATCGCACAATATGCCCCCGATGTAATCGGCACGCAGGAAGGGAAAGCGCACCTGATAAGCTGCGATCGACTATGATACCGGTTAACAAGGTCTTCTTTGAGCAGGTATTTATGAATATCACGCTTTGGGTTTGGGGGAGTTACGGACTCGCTTTAAGTGCTCTGATTTTGCTAGGAGTCCCGGCGGTGGCTGCACCCAGCGCGATTAAAATTAGTCAAGGAGTATCGCAGCAGGGAGGGAGAAACCCGACTGCTGCTGCTGAAAGAGCTTTGAGAGAAGGAGGGCAACTTTACCAGCAAGGGACGGCGGAATCTTTAAGAAAAGCGATCGCTAAATATGAAGAATCATTAAAGCTGTATCGAGAAGCGGGCGATCGCGCTGGGGAGGCTACCACCCTCCACACCATCGCCAAAGTATACTCAGATTTGGGAGAAAAACAGAAAGCTTTAGATTATTACAGCCAGTCTCTTCCCCTGAGTCGGACAGTAGGCGATCGTTCAGGGGAAACTGTCACCCTCACCAACATCGGCAGAGTCTACTCACTTTTAGGAGAAAAACAGAAAGCCCTAGACTATTACAATCAGTCCCTTTCTTTGAGCCGGGTAATAGGCGATCGCCAAAAAGAAGCCTACAACCTTGTAGGTATTGGCATGATCTACGCAGAATTTGGAGAACAGCAGAAAGCGCTAGAGTATTACAATCAGTCCTTTTCCTTGAGCCAGGAAATAGGCGATCGCCGTTGGCAAGCTTTCACCTTGATCGTCGTTGGCAATGTCTATTCAGGTTTGGGAGAGAAACAGAAAGCCCTAGATTATTACAACCAATCTCTTCCCATCAGTCGAGAAACAGGCGATCGCTCTGTTGAAGCCTTCGCCCTGATTTGTGCTGGTAGAGTCTACTCAGAATTGGGAGAGAAACAAACAGCCTTAGACTTTTACAACCAGTCCCTTAAATTGTTCCGGGCTATAGGTGACCGCGAACAAGAAGCTCGTACCCTTAACTACATAGGTATTGTCTATTCAGAAGTGGGAGAAAAACAGAAGGCCATAGAGCATTACGGCCAGTCTCTTCCCATCAGCCAAGCTGTGGGCGATCGCTCTGGGCAAGCTGTTACTCTAATCAGCATTGGCCATGTCTACTCAGAATTGGGAGACCAACAGAAAGCTTTAGAGTATTACAGCCAGTCCCTGGCAATTTTCCAGACTCTAGGCGATCGCTCCTCAGCAGCAACCACTCTCACCAGCATTGGCATTGCCTACTTAGAATTAGGAAACAAAGAGAAAGCCTTAGAATATTTTAACCAATCCCTTATCCTCAAGCGAATAGTAGGCGATCGCTCTGGAGAAGCTCGCACCCTCACTGGCATTGGTAACATATACGCAGAATTAGAAGACCAACAAAAAGCCCTAAACTATTACAATCACTCTCTTTCTTTGAGCCGGGAAGCACGCGATCGGCAAAAAGAAGCCTACAGCCTTATAGGTATCGGCAGGAGCTACGCAGAATTAGGAAACCAAGAGAAAGCCTTAGAGTATTTCAATCAATCCCTTCCTCTGAGTCAAGCCACCCTCGATCGCTCCTTAGAAGCTCTTACCCTCTATAGTATTGCTACTATCAAACGTGACTATGGTAATCTTAACGAAGCTCTCACTGAGATTGAAGCCTCCCTCAAAATCATCGAAAACCTCCGCACCAAAATTGCCAGCCCAGAACTCCGCACCTCATACTTTGCCACCGTACAAAACTATTACCAGTTCTACATTGATCTGTTAATGCAACTGCACAAAACGCAACCCAAATCTGGTTATGATACCAAAGCCTTTGAAGCCAGCGAACGTTCCCGTGCCCGTAGCCTCCTCGAACTTCTTCAAGAAGCAAATGCCGATATTCGCCAAGGTGTCGCCCCAGATTTACTGCAAAAAGAACGCAGCTTACAACAACAACTCGACGCAATGGAAAAACGCCGAGTCGAAGTTCTAAGTCGCCCCAATGCTACCCCCGAACAACAAGCAGAATTAGACCAAAAACGGCAAACTTTACTAGGACAATATCAAGACATTCAAGCTCAAATTCGCGCCACCAGCCCCCGGTACGCAGCCCTCACCCAACCGCAACCTCTAACGCTTGCACAAATTCAACAACAAATCCTCGATGATCAGACAATTTTACTCCAGTATTCTCTAGGGAAAGATCGTAGCTATCTCTGGGCTGTCACCAAAACCAGCATCACCACTTATGAATTACCAAAAGCTGCCGACATCGAGACAAATGCCAGAAAATTCCGCGATGCTGTCACAGCTCCAAGTTCCAGAGACAACCCCAATCAAATCGCCCAAGCCAACGATGCTATCAGTCAAATGATCTTACAGCCCGTTGCTGCCCAACTCGGTCAAAAGCGCCTGCTCATAGTTGGCGATGGCCTTCTCAATTACCTCCCCTTTGCTGCCCTTTCCCTCCCCGGAAAATCAGGTGAAAATGCGAATCCGCCTTTAATAGTAGACCATGAAATAGTGCTGCTGCCTTCCGCTTCCACCTTGGGAATCTTAAGAGAAAACTACAGTGACCGACAACCTCCTAATCGGACTTTAGCAATACTGGCAGATCCAGTTTTTAGCGCTAAGGATGAACGAGTTAAAAACGCTTCTTCAGTCACCACTCAGCAAGCGGTAGAATCAGCAAATCCTGGTTTAAGTCGAGCCAGAGACGATAAGACCGGACAGTTTGACCGTTTAAATTTTAGTCGCCAAGAATCTCAGATTATTCAAGCGTTATTCCCGGCTAATTCTCGCACTGAATTTTTGGATTTTGAAGCCAGTCGTGCCACAGCAACTAGCCCAAATTTAAGCCAATATAAAATCATTCATTTTGCCACTCACGGTTTAGCGAATAGCACTCACCCGGAACTATCAGGAATCATCTTGTCACTGGTAGATGAAAAGGGCAACCCTTTAAACGGATTCCTGCGACTTACTGATATTTTCAATCTCAAATTAGCAGCAGATTTAGTAGTGTTAAGTGCCTGTCAAACCGGAATGGGGCAGAACATTCAAGGCGAGGGTATCGTAGGATTGACACGGGGATTTATGTATGCGGGGGCTCAGCGAGTGGTGGTGAGTTTGTGGAATGTGGATGATGAAGGAACAGCTACGCTAATGTCGAGTTTCTATCAGGGAATGCTGAAAAAAGGGTTAACGCCAGCGGCGGCTTTAAGGGCGGCGCAACTGGAAATGTTGAAGCAGGAAGAGTGGCGTTCTCCTTATTATTGGGCGGCTTTTACGCTTCAGGGGGAATGGCGATAAATTTTATGAAAAAAACCAGCATTAATTCCTATTCCGGGCGACTGTAAGTCTGGCGAGAACTTTTTGCGGTTAATCTGGATACCAAAAAAAAGCGGCTCCGCTTGTCGCAGAACCGCCGTCACAGAGGATGAAAAATCAAAAATTAACGGACTGCACCCTCAACTGAAGGTGATTCAATCGTCTTCATGAAGTACAGCTTCGCTAATTGCCAGCCGTTCGACAGATACAAAGGCAATTTTTGGAAGAATTGCAAGAATTTCGGAGTATTAGAAGCAACAATTGCGGTCAACTTCTGATTGTTCTTGAGGCAAATATCCAGCCGATCGTAAAATTCTGGATTGTTCACGTCCAGCATCACGGGGAATACGCGACCTGCGGTTTCGTTGGTCTTTTTGATGACTTCAATGTCGTATTCGCGAGCATCGAGTCCGAGCGATCGATAAAAACCGGCGCGCTGGATATCATTGAGATACATTGTCGCGAACACTGACAGCAAGAAGAAACGGCACCAAAGCTTAGCGCGCCAATCATTCAACATCTGAGGCTGAGCTCTCATCACCGCATCAAAGAAATCTCCGTGGCGGTTTTCATCCTGGCACCAATTTTCAAAGAATCGGAAAATCGGATAAATCTGGTCTTCAGGATGCGCTTTTAAGTGCTGATAAATCGTGATGTAGCGCCAATAACCAATCTTTTCCGACAAGTAAGTCGCGTAGAAAATAAACTTCGGCTTAAAGAATGTGTAACTGCGGCTCTTTGTCAAGAAACCCAAATCCAGGGACAAATTAAAGTCGGACAGGGCTTTGTTGAGGAATCCTGCGTGCCGCGCTTCGTCCCGCGACATCAGGTTGAAACCCTCGGCGAGCACTGGATTTTTGTCTTTGAGCCTGCGTCCCAATTCTTTGTAAAGCAAGAACCCAGAAAACTCAGCGGTGCATGAACGTTCCAGGAATTCAATGAACAACTGGCGCTTTTCCCCGTCGATGTGTTCCCAAGATTGATCGAACTCGGCATCCCGCACGAAGTGGTTTTTGTTGTAGTCAACGCGGAACTCTTGGATAATTGCTTCTAGTTCGGCTTCATTTACGGAGATGTCCATTTTGGCCATCTCGTCAAAATCTGTTGTGTAAAATCTCGGCGTGAGAATAGTTTCTTTGGCTGGGGCTTTCACTCCCGGCCGCAGTTCTTCAAAAGTGGGTTTTTTGAGGGAATCTACCATATGTTTATTGGATTTCTGCTTATAACTACTCGCTTGTTTCAATTGTCGGGTACTGCGGGCGATCGTCGCTCGTGTATGTCCGGCCAGCGCTGGCGGCGCGATCGGTTTGGCGCTGCGTGTGGAATCCAGGTCAAAGCTGCTGTAATTTCCACGCCCTCCAGTTTACCAAGCTCTCGCCCGCGGAAATATGTTGCTGGCGTTAAGAATTGCTACGCAAAATTACTCATGGGCTTCGAGAGAGAAGGTATTGAGAAACAAAATTCTGCCTTTTGTCAGTTTATAGGATACTGCACAAATAAATTCACCTGTCAAGCTGTTTAAACACCAAATAGAAAGTACAAAATGTAGAGAGGGACTCCAATAGTTAGAATAACCAGGCAGGACGGTCAGAAAATGAGCAATTTAGGTGTTAGTTACCTTTTATGGGCAGCTTGTTTTTTCGGCCCATTCGGACTCCACCGCCTCTATAACGGCAAGATTGGTACGGGTTTGCTGTGGCTGTTTACCTTTGGATTGTTTGGGTTCGGGCAATTGTTTGACTTGCTGCTACTCCCGAACATGGTGGACGAACACAATGCCAGTCTCAGGGGCAAACTCGGGGTATCTCGCGAAGGTATACCGCTATATCCCATCAGCGGGGCGATCGCCGCGACATACCCCAAGCAAACTCCCGACCAGTTAGGGGTTAAACTCCTGAAGGCAGCTTACACCAAGAACGGAAGATTATCTGTCACCCAAGGGGTGATGGCAACCGGCGCTACTTTTGCCGAAGTGGAAGAAGCTTTCACGGCAATGCTCAAAACGGGTTATGTCAGTATCGAGAACGATTCAGTAACTGGTGTCGTGCTCTACCACTTTCACGAACTTTAGCTGCTGCGGGTGCGTCAGAATTGGGTATTTTGTCTGTTGTTCCAGAAGCTAATCGCTGACGCACCCTACTACTTGATATTGCTTGCCGAGCAGTTGTTGCGGTTTTTCGAGTAAGCATTGGGCAAAATCGGCTAGAATGTTTGTTTGTCTATATAAGCAAGCAGAAAGTATTTAGCGTCATGGCAGTCCCCAAGAAGAAAACCTCCAAATCTAAGAAAAATATGCGTAAGGCCACATGGAAGCGCAAAGCTGCAGTGGCAGCTCAGAAAGCTCTGTCTCTGGGCAAATCAGTTTTGACTGGGCGTTCCAACAGCTTCGTGTATCCCGGCAATGAAGAAGAGGAGGAAGAATAGAAACGGAATACCGGGCATGGGGCGAACCCGATGCCCGATCGATCAATCCTTTTTTGCTGTTGGTAAAATCAGCATGGCATCGCCAAAGGAATAAAAGCGGTACTGATGCTCGATCGCTTCTCGGTACAAATCCAACAGCCGAGGCCTTCCAATCATCGCACTTACCATCATCATCAAAGTAGAGCGGGGCAAGTGAAAATTGGTAATCATCCCCTCTACAACCCGCCACTTGTAACCAGGGTATATAAACAAATTTGTCTGGCCGCAAAAAGGCTGCAAGGAAAAATCGCCGCTCGCGGCTGCCGCTCCCTCTAAAGCTCGCACTGCTGTTGTACCCACGGCAAAGATCCGCCCGCCTCTGGCTTGAGTTTCGCGGATTTTCTCGACAGTGGCGGCGGGAACTTCCACCCATTCGCCGTGCATTTTGTGAGCCGTTACGTCTGCCACCTCCACCGGGCGAAACGTCCCTACTCCAACGTGCAGGGTGATAAAAGTTTTTTCGATTCCCCGCTGCTGCAAGCGACTGAACAACTCTTCGGTGAAGTGCAGGCCTGCTGTCGGGGCCGCCACCGCCCCGAGCCGATCGGCATACACAGTCTGGTACTGTTCCGCTGAAGCTTGGGAATTGTCGATGTAGGGCGGCAGGGGTACGTGACCGTATTCGTCCAAAAACTTCACCAGACTCGCATCTGTGGGGATGTCAAACTCCAGCAGCCGTCCCCCTGTTGCCTCGTCCCTCTCTATAACTGTCGCAGTCAATCGACGACGATCGAGCACCTCCGCTTCGGGAACGCAACAGCAAGGATCGGCAGCAGAATCCTCACAGGGTCGGGCGATCGGCTCAAACTCAATTTGCGATCCCAACTTTAAGCGTTTCCCCGGTTTAACCAAAGCCAGCCAGCAGTTGTGCTGCCGTTCTTCCATCAACAATATCTCCACAGCCGGGCCGTTGGGTTTGCGCCCGTAGAGCCTCGCCGGCAGGACGCGGGTGTTGTTGAGTACCAGCAAGTCTCCCGGTTCCAGCAAATCTGGCAAATCCCGGAACATCCGGTGTTGCTGGCTGCTGAGAGAATCTACAGCCAGCAAGCGAGAGCTATCCCTCGGCACTGCGGGATTTTGGGCAATGCGCGAGGGCGGAAGTTCGTAGTCGTAGCCGTCCAAAGACCAGTCAATCTCTGTCATCGAGTGAATTCCTATCAAGTCAATCTGTCAACTAGGTAACAAATTGGGTAAAAACCCCCATCCAAAGTCGGGTGCTTTTCCCCTTGTGGTAGCGGGTATAGCCCGCGAGGATAGAGGTGTAGCATCAGCTTTGCTCAAAGGATTAGTTATGGAATACCTCTACTACATCGCCAATACTAGCCTCACTCTGAGAGTCGTGGATTACCTGCGCGCGGCTAGTCATGTTCCCTTGCAATTTATCACTGTTATTCACCAAATTGACGGCTGGGTAGTGAAGGTGAAAATGAGCCAATATTTAACTCCAGAAATGCACGGGGATTTTCGGGCTTTTATGAACGAACTCGGGATTCCTTACGATCCGGAAATTCGCTTGCAAATGGCACTTTGGAGTTTGGAAACCGGACAGTCGCCGCTGAGCGTGATGCGCCGCTACCAGGTGGCAGTGGTTTGTCACGGCAGCCCTGACCGCAAGGAAATTGAAGCGTTTCGCCAGCAGTTTGTCAAGGGCCTGGGATATTGCCCGGAAACTCTTGCGTAGACTGCTACTGATGTAAATTAAGTGTTATGACACAGGGGGAAAGGGAGAAAAGGAGAGAGAGAGAGAAGATTGAACGCTTTTTTCACGTCGGCTAAAGATGAAGAGAGAAATGCGCGACTCTCTAGGGAAATTAATAATTAAAAACTACCTACTGGCATTGATTTGTGATTTTATCCTCTAATTTTTAATTATATATTTTTAATTGCTAAAAGCAGATCGAATGTATTGTTGCAGGGTGAGCAGGTAGTTTCCTGCAACGGCGGATTGAGAGTTGGCTGCTGTTAATGGTGGTAATATTTTTTTAGTGTTAGGTCGTGAAGGTTCGCACCTGACCAAGGCGACATCAAAGCGACAAGAATTATTTGCTAAATCTGGACGAGTGCTTAAAAATATTTCGGCTGTTTGCCAAAGTTTGGCTTGTTTTGTTGTGCTAACAGCCAGCATTCCACCAGCATCCCAATTTCCCGGGCGGCGAGTTTTTACCTCGACAAATGCTAGTGTTGGGGCTCGATCGTTGGGAAGAACTCGGTTTTTTGCACTTTCTTCATCTCTTCCGAGTGCGATGATGTCAATCTCTCCCCACCGACAGTGCCACTGGCGGTGCAAGATTTCCCAACCTTGCTGCTGCAACCACTCGGCGACTAAGTTTTCTCCCAATGTGCCGATATCCCGAGAGTTTGGGGATTGGCGGGAATTGGAGTCAGCCGTGGCGATCCTCTTCGAGGGCTTCGCTAACGGGCCATTCCCTACGGGATAGCTACGCTTGACGCGCTTTCTGGTAGAATTCAAGTCAGAACTGTCACAACTGCCCATTAGCTTGAACTTGTATGATGATTTCTCGAATTCGCCAACATATTTATACTTTCTTGCTGAGTTTTGTTATTTTAGCAGTAATTGCCGCTGGGGCGATCGCCATTAATCCCGCACCTGCTTTCGCTTTGGATCGCGACAAAGAAATCCTAGTCGGCGCTGATTTTAGTGGGAAAGTTCTGACTGACGACAGTTTTAATAAAGCCAATCTTCGCAACAGCAATTTTACTGATGCAGATTTGCGCGGCGTCAGCTTTTTTGCGGCAAATATGGAAGAGGCAAATTTACAAGGCGCTAATTTGACGGGTGCTACTTTAGATTTAGCTCGCATGATGAAAGCAAATTTAACTAATGCGATCCTTGAGGGTGCTTTCGCTTACAATACCAGACTCGAAGGAGCTGTCATTGACGGTGCTGATTTTACAGACACACTGCTGCGAGACGATATGATAGAAAAACTTTGTCAAGTGGCAAAAGGTACTAATCCCGTGACGGGTAGAGATACTCGCGAAACTCTTTTTTGCGATTATTAAAAGGGTAATTAAACGGCACTTACCGCGCGTGCGGGTTAAGTTCCATGTAAACTATCTGGCAGTAGGGCGATCGCGATCGATCCACTGACCGATACATGACTAAAATATCAGCGAAACCCCCAGCAAATCCAAGGCTTTCTGCTGTAAAGGAGTTGTCGTCAGGTCGAAACTAACTGAAACACCCGCTAGTTTAGGCGGCAGTCGATTTTAAAATATTGAGATTTCCTCCTTTAGTCAACCTCTTTACGGTTAACTCACAAAATTTAGTTCAATTGCTAGTGGATTAGGCTGCTCAATGACTACAGAATTAAATAGTGGTTCTCAAAGATCGCCCAGCAATCTCCATGCTTGGGGTATAACAGTGTTGCTTCTCGTCACCCTCATCTGGGGTACGAGCTATCCGGTTCTCAAGGGAACTCTCAGCAGTCTTTCTCCTTCTGCAATATTTGCAACTCGCTTCGTAATAGCGGCGTTGCCGTTTACGCCCTATTTACGCTTCCTTAATTTTTCCCTGCTACGGGATGGACTATTGTTGGGATTGGTAATTTTTACTACTCTCAACCTGCAAACATTTGCCCTTGAGACTACCTCGGCCAATCATGCTGCATTCATTGCCAGTTTCAATGTCATCCTAGTTCCTCTGCTGGGGCAACTGATGGGTCGGCAGGTATTCCTAAAAACTTTCCTCGCCGCAGGACTTGCCATCTGTGGCGTTGGAGTGATGTGTTGGGAAAGCGAACAGCTAGTGCTCGGCGATTTCTTGATGTTAGGCAACGCTTTCCTCTACTCAATTTACATTCTGAAGCTTGAGTCCATCACGTTGCGGCACCCCACTTTGCCACTCGCCGCGATCCAGCTTTGGGTGATAGCGATAGTGTCTTTAATTTGGGCCGCTCCAGACCTGGTTGCACAACAGGAAGCAATTAGCGCGAACCTTGGTGTTCTGTTATATCTGGGTTTGTTTGATACTGCTGCCACGATTGTCCTCCAAGTAGTGGCTCAACGATGGGTTAACGCTTATGAGACGGCGCTAATGTATACGCTCGAGCCAATTTTTGGCGCGGTTTTCTCGTTTCTACTGTTGGGAGAGAAACTGGGAGTACGCGGTCTGATTGGCGCAGCTTTTGTACTGGTGGCAATGGTTTTTGGTCAAAGCAAGTCTCAGGATGCTGAGCAAAATGGCGAAATCCAGGTTAACGAGTCGATCGGCCCTGCGCTGTCAGATTCGGATACTGAGCCAATTAATGTTCCTGTGTCGCTTCCGAGCGCTAACCTCGTGGAATTAGAATTAGATTTGTAATTGGTATTAAGAGTGAGGAAAATGGGTTTCGATATTTTCATTCAGCAAACAGAGAAAGGTAGAGGCGTTTTTGCCAGCCGATGCTTCCGCAAAGGTGAGACTGTGGTGGTTGGACGCCCAGTCGAGATTCTACCAGAAAGAACTACTCACTCTTTTCAGATGGATTTTGACCTGCATATAGAATTAGATGAACCGGGAGTATTGATCAATCATTCTTGTAGCCCAAATACAGGGGTGAGGAATAATCAATTCGGAGCCTACGATTTCGTGGCATTGGTTGATATTCCTTCTGGGAGCGAACTTACCTGGGACTACGAGACAACGGAGTATATTTCTATTGCCATTCCAGAATGTTGTTGCGGCTCTCCTGAATGTCGATCGAAGACTCTTGGATTCAAATTTCTGCCTGACGAAATCAGGAAAAAGTATGGTGAGTTTATCGCCGATTACCTCAAGGTAACTCAGCCTGAAATGGAACTTCCCCCGCGTCCTCTTAAAGTTCCTAGTATTCCCCCCATCAGTAGGGCGATCGGGCTTTAGCCGCCGGATACATGACTGAAATGTCAGCGAAACCCCCAGCAAATCGAAGGCTTTCTGCTGTAAAGGAGTTGCCGCCGTCTGGTCGAAACTAACTGAAACACGCGCTAGTATAGGCTGCACTCGATTTTTCGCGATCGTCGATAAATTAGTCAGTAACATCCGAAAACTTTGAACGGGAAACTTCTCCAAAGTATGCTTTGTGGAAGCTTTCCCTTTCGCCGGAGTGGCAGACAAAACCTGGACAACCACCGCACCAGACTCCCTAGGATCTAATATCGATTCCGGTTGCACCGGAATGATGGGGAGTGGGGAGTGGGGAGTGGGGAGTCGTCCGTTGGGGAATGTGGAATTATTGACCTTGACTTTATCATTCCCATGCAACCGGAAACGATCTAACCACTCGTCATCCTCGAACAACAACGGTGCTAAGGGCGATCGCATATCCCATCTAAGTTTGCTTCCATTTCCATCTTCTGGCTGTTTCCTTCGTACCTGATTTTGGTTCGTAGTAGGGACTAAAGTCCTTAACTCCTAGAAATTCCCACTCCAAGGTACGGATGTTAAATCGTAAAAATTAACTTGACGCAGCCGCTCTAATTCCTTGAGCCATTCTTGTTCGGCACAGAATTGTTTGTGATATTCTATAGCCTCTTCGCCACTGCTAGCGGTCTTGGCTTTTTGCCACATATTGAGTGCAATCCGACGGCGCTTCATGCTAATTATTTGCTCGATACAGGCGAGGGCAGATCTAATTACTAGAGGGGCGCGATAAACGTTTCTTTCTGAGAACTCGTTTAAGTGAAATAAATGTGAGATTTGATGGAGTTGATTGGGATATTCAATGAAGCTATCTTGCAATTTTAATATTAACTCAGAAGGCGCTACTTGTAAAGACATTTTGTGCAATATTTCTGCATTCACAATCTGGTGCCACAAAAATCTGTGGTGAGAAAGGCTAAACTGCACGTCTCTAGCTTCTATTGCTTCTCTGACATCTTGGCGGTATTCGGGACAGTGTAAGTAAATCTGCAATAATTGCGCTTCTGCTTCTTCTAAAAGACTGCGGGCAACGGCAGATAAGCTTGATTTTGAGCTTGTATTTTCGCTGCCTGGACGCTGCTTTTTATATTGTTTGTTCGGCTTCAGCTTGTTTCTAATTAACAGGGGCATTGTTAAAGATTCGTCTTGACTCTGCCGCTTTGCCCAATCGCTGACTACTTGATTGAGCAAGTTCTCTGCGAGCATTTTGGTGAGTCTATAATCTCCTTTGCTGAGAATTTCGGCGCACTTTTGCAGGTAATGTGCTAGCTGATTGTCATCAGTGATATTGGTTAATAAATTAATAATTTTTTTTGTAACTTGCTGGGAAGTATCGGCTTGCTTCAAATCTTGATTGACAATCATTTGTTGCAGTTGCCAGTCGATCCACAGCGGAGCATTTTCGAGCAATTCTCGATATTGTTCTGGGGAGTATGTTTTGAGGTATTCGTCGGCATCTTTGCCGTCGGGAATATTGAGAACGCGCAGTTGCACTTCTCCTTGATAAGCGAGTTTTTCTATTTCTCCAATAGCGCGTTCTGCTGCTTGAGTTCCTGCTTTGTCGGCGTCGAAGTTGAGGATAATTTGTTTGGAGTCAGTGTAGCGCAATAACTGGCGTACTTGGTTTAAACTTAGGGCTGTGCCGAGGGAAGCGACGGCGTTGGAGATGCCGGCTGCCTGAAGTGCGATCGCATCAAAGTACCCCTCTACAACCACTGCGCGATCGGCTTTGCTAATGGCTGTTTTTGCTGTATCTAAGGCGAATAAAGTTTTGCCTTTGTCGAACAGTTCTGTTTCGGGAGAATTGAGGTATTTCGGCTGTTCGTCGCCGAGAGCTCTGCCGCCGAAACCGATGACTCTGCCTTGAGTGTCGCGTATGGGAATCATAATCCGATTGCGGAAGCGATCGTAATAGCCGCTGCCGCCATTTTTGCGCGGTACAATTAATCCAGCTTGTTCTACTAATTGCGCCGGATAGTTTTTCTGTTCTACCAAATAAGTGTAAAGTGCTTCCCAACCTTGGGGAGCATAACCTAATTGAAATTTTTGGATAGTTTCTTCGCTCAGGTGGCGTTCGGATTTGAGATATGCTAAGGGTTCTTCTCCTTGGGTTTGTCGCAAAGCGTGTTCGTAAAACTTGGCTGTTAGTGCTGAGATTTCATACAGTTGTTCCCGCAGAGAAATTTGGCGCTGCAATTCTTGTCGGTGTTCCGGTTCAACTGTTTTGACGGGGACTTGATAATTTTTAGCTAATTCTAATACTACTTCGCTGAAAGGGCGTTTCTCTAATTCCATGAGGAACTTAAAAGCATTGCCGCCGGCACCGCAGCCGAAACAATAATACATTTGTTTGGCTGGGCTGACTGTAAAACTGGGAGATTTTTCGTCGTGAAAGGGACACAAACCTACGAATTCTTTGCCGCGTTTACGCAACACGACGCGACCGGAAATGACATCTACTATGTCGGCTCTTTGTTTGACTTCTTCGATTGTTTCTGGATGAAGCCGGGGAACTTGCATATGGCTATTTAAGGCAAATTGAAAGTATGTTTTTTTGAGCGATTCCCTGCGGGATAGCTTCGCTTCACGCACAATTCGATCGTCCGGTCTGCCGAAACCGGGTTTTTTACGAAAATACTGGATTTGAGTCTTTGATACTGGTAAAAAACCCGGTTTCTCTGGTATTTACCCGTAAGTGCTATTTGAGTAAAGCTAGGGCATAACTTTATTGTAAGATATTTACACTAACTGTAAGGAGCATCGAAAATAATGCGAATTTTAATGATGGGCGGTACTCGGTTTATCGGGGTTTATCTTACTAAGATTTTAGCAGCACAAGGGCATGAAGTCGTGTTGTTTAACCGGGGCAACAAGCCTGTACCGGTTTCGGGCGTGAAACAGATTCAGGGCGATCGCACAAATGTCGAACAACTGCAAGAAAAGTTATCGACGGTCGAGTTTGACGCCGTTTTTGACAACAACGGCCGCGAACTGAGCGATACAAAGCCTTTAGCTGAAATATTTAAAGGGCGGGTGCAGCACTTTGTTTACATGAGCTCTGCGGGGGTTTATTTGAAGTCGGATCAAATGCCTCATATCGAAGGGGACGCTACCGATCCTAAAAGCCGGCATTTAGGTAAATGCGAAACCGAAACTTACTTGGCCGAGTCCGGTTTGCCTTGGACTTCGATTCGCCCGACTTACATTTACGGGCCACAAAATTATAACGATTTAGAGGCTTGGTTTTTCGATCGCATTGCGCGCGATCGACCGATTCCGATTCCCGGTAACGGAATGCACTTCACGCAGTTGGGGCACTGTCAGGATTTGGCTAAAGCAATGGCGGCGGTTTTGGGCAACGAAAAGGCGATCGGGCAAATTTACAACGTTTCGGGCGATCGATTTGTCACCTTTGACGGTTTAGCCCGCGCCTGCATTCAAGCGGCAGGCAAATCGCCCGATGCGATTAAGATTGTACATTACGATCCGAAACAATTTGACTTTGGCAAAAAGAAAGCTTTCCCGATGCGATTGCAGCACTTTTTCGCCTCAGTTAATAAAGCTGTAAACGAACTTAACTGGCAGCCGGAATTTGACTTACTTTCGGGATTGAAAGATTCTTTTCACAATGATTATCTCGTTTCAGGACGTGACAAAGCTGAGATAGATTTTTCTGTCGATGATGAGATTTTGAAATCCGTTTAAAGTAAAATTAAAGTAAGGTGCAGACTACGCACCTTACCAAGGTGAAGGGATAAAAATAGCAAAAATAGCAATGCAATTAATGATTTGAAGTTACAGATATCGATCTAACTGCCCCAACAGATAATGACCGATCGCCAATTGACTAATGACTTCTTTGGCGTTGAGCTTCGTACAAGATGAGGGCTGCGGCGATCGACACATTTAAAGATTCTACGCCGCGACTCAGGGGAATTTGGATTTGCCGATCGGCCAAACTCCTCAATTCTTCCGACAACCCAGAACCTTCGTTCCCCAAAACTATCAGAGTCGGCACTCGCAAATCTACTTCCCAATAACTTAAACTGGCCCCAGCGACGGTTGCTAAAATTTGCATTCCTCGATTTTTATAATCCCAGACTTCGGCGGTTAAATCTGGAGTGACTGCCATTGGCAGCTTAAACCAAGTTCCTGCTGAGGCGCGCAGCACTTTGGGATGGTCTAAATCGGCGCTGTCTGCGCTTAGCAGCAAGCCGTCGGCATTAGCAGCCGCAGCCGTGCGGACGATCGCCCCCAAGTTGCCGGGATCTTGGATTGTTTCTAGGGCTATTCCTAAAGTTGAGAATTTTGCGGGCTCTGTTGCGGTGCGGGGTGCGGTGGCGACAATGCCGTCGGGTTGGACTGTAGTGGCGATCGACTCTAACACTTTGGCACTTACTAACTCGGTGCGATCGGCTAAATTAGCAACTTCCTCCCAAAGCTTTCCGCGATCTTCCAGCCATTCGGGAGTGCAGCAAACCGTTGCTAGCGGGTACTTGGCAGCGCAAGCTTCCTCCAGCAAGTGCGTCCCTTCGAGTAAAAATAACTGTTGTTCCCTGCGTCCCTTCGAGCTGTGCAGCTTGCGGATTTCTTTAACTAGGGGGTTTTGAATACTTGTCAGCATTGTTTAATTCAGCAGAGCGAATGGGGTTATTGCCTTTACCGGGTTAACCCCAAACTTCCTTCTGCCTTTGGAATGCGGAACCCGGGACTTGAACCCGGAAGGCTTGCACCACATGAACCTGAATCATGCGCGTCTACCAATTCCGCCAGTTCCGCATAGGTCACGAATTACTACTGTGCCCTATCTTTGGGAAACTGTCAAGTGTTTTGGAGAATTTATTTTTTTGTGGGCTGCGAGTCATAGGGAGAACTTTGAGCTCCCCCCTATCCACCCTGCTGAGGAATAAAAAATAAATAACTTATATAGCGCTTTTCATAAAGATGAGGTATTTACTAATTAATTAACAATTCCTCAATCCCCCAATCCCCCAATCCCCCAATATAAAATCTAAAATCTAAACTTGTACCTCATCTATCTGAAAAAGGCTATATCTAGTCCGGGTACTTACCCATAATTAAGCAGCAACTGGAACTTGAGGCCACCAGTCAAAGTTTGTTAAACCCAGAATTCAATCTTGCTGTTGGAGTAATTGTTTGCAACACTCAAATAAAACCTCTTCTAATTCATCAAGGTTTTCAAATGTTCGATTAGCAAGAGGCTCATTTGTAAGCGGCCAAAGTCTTTCTGCGCCTTTGTATTTCTGGAGAGCGAGAAGGCATTTCAACAATGTGAATACCTTTTGGGACTTCAAGTTTCCCAGCAGTATACCAAAGAGATCGATCCAAAGCTAGTACAACTTGCTTATTTTCCCCAAGCTTAAAATGTTGAGCTTGCATCCGCTAAAACCTGATTAAAAATTTCGGTATTTACAAAGGGTAGAATCCACGCCTTAGTTTCTCCCGACTGCGGATGAACTTTCGCCGTATAACCATAACCATTGAAATCGCCAATTAACGTTTGCTACGGGTACTGTCCATTCATCTACCAACATCCTTCTAATTATTGGTTTAAGCCCGACTCTATGTTCATCCATTGTCCAAACTTCTACATCGGCGTCGGCGTACTTTTCTTGAACTTGAGTCACCGTTTTTGCTAGTTTTTTTTCCATTGTTCCTGTTCCGTAAAGTCTGCTTCCTGATGAGAGGGTCCAGCGACTCTCAAACGTAGTCTCATTGCCTTCAAATACTCCCAGCCTCGTTGTCTACTAACTGAACGTCCTAATAATTCACTCATCCAATTTGCAACTTTCTGTCCGTTCCAAAGCCCACCAACAGTTGGAGGTGATTGTAGCGCTTGCCATAGTTGTGCTTGTTGCATATCATTCAAAAGTGTATCGGCACCTTGATGTTCATGCCTTTTATCTCCAAGTGATTTTTGACCAATGCGGTTATACCCCCAAACTAGTTCATAAATCCAACTGAGACTGTAACCAGTTATTTGTGAAACCTCTCGGCTACTTCTGCCAGATGCTAATAACCAGATAGTTTGGTAATGACTTTTTTCAACAGGGTATGAAGCTTGACGGTAACGCTGTTCTAGTTCTCGTAACGATAGATGTGGTTCAATGCTAATACGTTTTGGCCTGGGTCAGATAGGATGTTTTTTATAAAGGGTATACTTAGCTATTTTACTATGGTTGTACTACCGGACACGATCTAACGGGTAAGCGCAAAAAAACCATAGTACCTGGTAAATACTATGGTTTTTTTGCATTGCGTGACAGTCAATATTCCCACCGCCGCGAGTTAAAGTTTTCCCGCTGTCACGCACCCTACGACTGATATCTTGCACAGAGTACGATCGCCCTCAATCAATCAATTCCGCTTCTTCAAAAATCTGTCTAGCCGTCAACTCCAAACCAGGCAGCAACTCATCCACAATCGGTGTACGATCCGTATAAACTTGACTAGAACCATCGGGGAAAAAGCTTTTTATTAAAATAGCTTCTGGATCTATCACCCAAACTCGCGGAACGCCCGCCGCCAAATAATCTTTCGCCTTCTCTTCAAATTCCTGCATCGTTCTCTCGGGAGAGATAATCTCGATCGCCAGTTCCGGAATTGCGGGACAAGCTTCGTTTAGCCGCCAACTTTTCGGCAGACGCGCATAAGAAATGTACGTTAAATAGGGAACAGGCGCTCAATCTTTATCCTGACGTTTTAACAAAATTGCCCATTCTGGAAGCACTCGCCCGCGTCCTTTACACCATACACGAATCAGGCGACACAAAGTAAACTGTAAAGTCGAATGAAAATATTTTGGAGACACTTTGGGGACTGCTTCACCATCTACAAACTCACAATATACATCTGGGTCGGGCAAAGCTAGAAATTCTGCTAAAGTGAGTTTGGTTCCCATGCCTACCATGACTCCCAGCCCTCTCGCTAATTAACTCAAATATCAATTATACAAAATTTCGCAACATTCCTAGAAGTACGATCGCCCCTGGGCCTTTATTCCAAAAACCAAATAACAAAATCCCCGACTTCTTTAAGAAGTCGGGGATTTAACAGCAATCGCATTTTAGGTTAGGCCTTTCGCCTGTTTTTATGCCAAAACTGGCACCGGCTGCGGCCAGCGTTTCATGACTTTACCAATTACTGCCAATTCTTCCATCAACTGGTCAAACTGATCCGGTGTTAAAGATTGCGGCCCGTCAGACAAAGCTTTTTTGGGATTCGGGTGTACTTCTATCATCAGCGAATCTGTACCGGAGGCGATCGAAGCAAACGCCATTGACGGTACAAACTGCGCCCAACCGGTGCCGTGACTCGGGTCAACCATAATCGGTAAGTGAGTCAGAGTCCGCAATACTGGTACTGCCGACAAATCTAGCGTATTGCGCGTATATTGCCTGTCATACCCGCGAATGCCGCGCTCGCACAAAATCACGTTCGGATTGCCAGAAGCCATGATATACTCAGCAGCCATCAACCATTCTTCAATGGTGGCGGAGATGCCGCGCTTCAGCAAAACAGGTTTGTCTTGAGCTCCGACTTTCTTCAACAGCGAGAAATTCTGCATATTTCTCGCCCCGACTTGGATTACGTCGGCTACTTCTACGATCGCACTTAAGTCGGCCGCATCCATAACTTCGGTGATAATTCCCAAACCGCTGGCTTCCCGGGCCGCCGCCAGCAATCCCAAAGCACTCTCGCCGTGGCCTTGGAAAGCGTAGGGGGAAGTTCTCGGTTTGTACGCGCCACCACGGAGAAATTGAGCTCCAGCAGCTTTGACGCGCATTGCCGTTTCGACAATCATTTCTTCGTTTTCGACGGAGCAAGGGCCTGCTACGATCGCGATCGGGTGGTGCAAGCCGATCGTCACAGTTCCTAAAGGAGTAGAAACTTTTACTGCGCTGGGTTCTCCTTGGCGGTACTCCAGAGAAGCGCGTTTGTAGGGTTTTTCGACGCGCAGCACTTCCTCAATCCAGGTGCTCATTTCGCGCAGTTGCAGAGGTTCGAGTTCGGCAGTTTCGCCTACCAAACCCATAACAACTTTGTAACGGCCGACGATTTTTTCTGGTGTCAAACCCCAGCTAGTGCGGAGTTCTTCGTCTAGGCGATCGATCTCGGCTTCTGGAGTGCCGGCTTTCATTACAATAATCATATTTTTTTTGCCTTTTTAGTTGGGCTAGACACGGATTATGAGACGGATGCACTGAGCAAAATAGATGCAATGGCGATCGAGAATCTATTTATATCAGTATTTTTAGCATTGTTGTGGGGCGGGTTCTTGTTCCCTCCCCAAATACAAATTCTAGATGGTTAACAGCTTAGTTTTTAGCTAATGACTAATAACTAATAACTCAATGACTAATTTTTTGGCTTGGCGGCGCGCCACGCTTCTCGCATCCTGCCAAAATTGGTATTAAATTCTTCCCACCCCAGAGTGCTTCCTGAAACTTCTTCATCCCAGGAAGCCGAGAGGACTCCGTAACTCAATCCCAGAACCCCTAGACCAAAACAGCCCATGCTTACCAGCAATACTGCTGTATTGGGCAGATCGAACAAGCCGTTGCTGACTACCAAATAGCTGACAAAAAATGTCGAAATTCCCAGGAGGGTCGGTATGCCGCAGAATACCGCTATGCGGGATATCATGCGTTTGCTAACTGCTTCTGGGATGGATTGCGCCTGTTTTCCGGTTTTGTTAGCTTTGGGCTGCTTGTCGGCAGAATCAGACTCTAAGGCTGCGTTGTTTGCTTGGGGTTCTGGGGGCTTTTTAGGCGTTTTTTTACGATTTGTTGCCGGTTCAAAGGGCAAGCGCTGGCGGGGTGGTTCGGAGGACATATTTTATCTCTGACCTGAAATCTCGAACATTTTTCAATAACTCTTGGTGTTTGTCCAAGATTAAAGAATATTGTCGCAAATTTTGGCTTTGGTGTTTAGCCGCGAATGCCTAGACGGGCAATCAATGCTTTGTAGCGATCGGCATTTTGCTTTTGGATGTAGGCCAGCAGGCGCTTGCGGCGGCTGATCATCATCATCAAACCGCGCCGGGAGGCGAAGTCTTTTTGGTTGATTTTCAGGTGGGCGCTGAGTTTGGTGATGCGATCGGTCAGCATCGCGACTTGGACATCTGCTGAACCGGTATCGGTTTCATGGGTTTGGTAATCGCCCATGATTTCTAGTTTGCGCTGTTGTGTAAGTGGCATGAATTGATTTTAGTTTTTTTTGTACGATTGTCACAATCTGCAATTGTACCACAGGGAATGGACAAGGGTGCAGGGTGCGAGATGAAATTTTTGCTGCAAAAGTTCGCAGACCGAGTTTCAATCCCCTTACGGGGAAAAGTGAATTGCGACAATTCTTAAAGCTGATTAATTGCCCTCAAGATATTACTGAGAGTTTTAATCCCCTTGCGGGGAAAAGTAAATTGCGACATTGAAACCAGCGAGCGCCAACAGTACCACATTCTTTAGCGTCAGCAACGGCGCGCACTCTCTCTGTCTGGCATCCGCAAACAACCCCGAGAGTTGCGATGACCCCTATAATAATGTCGAAAGATATTTCTATAATGGTTGGTAGATAAAGGCCCAGTCCCCTGCATAAATGCTTTTTATGGCACCCACCAAACGTAATAAAATTCTGGCCGCTGTGGTGGGTGGCCGCTGGCGCGATCGACACAGCAAAGGCAAAATAAGAAAAACCCCGGCACAAAATGGCAAAGACACCCGGTCTAAAGACCTTCCCCAAGTTACTGTCTCAAAAAGAGGTAGACCTCATTGTGGCAAATGACGAGTACACCAAGAACCCAGGCGATGTACTCTTTCGCTACTACGGAGACTTCGGATACAACACCCCCGAGCCAACCACACCCCCAAAGGCCGACGCGCCCATCCGTCGCGGAGCCCCCGGCAAAGAGACCCCGCCACCAAGCCCCTGGATGCTCGCTTGGGGGAAGACCTTACAAGACCGTGGGTTCTTCGATGAGATGCCCAATCAATACCGCGTCACGGATTGGTTCGGCAGCCTTTCGGCCCAGTTCAAATGGCACATCGACAACCACCGACACGGAGAGAGAATCCTCGCCATAAGCCTCTCCAACAACCGCGTCATTGGCTTTCGCAAAGATGCCAGTAGCCCTGTCTTTGAACTCGAACAACATGCAGGAGACGCCTATTTAATCGCTGGTCCAATCCGCTGGAGTTGGGAACACTGCGTGCTGCCAAGAGGCAAAGACAAGAGCGGAGGGAGAAGTTTTGTGGTGAGCTTTAAGCGCCCCGCGCAATAATCAGCCACGCCCCCTTCCTTCACTTCAATTAAAGAGTTTTAATCCACTTGCGGGGAAAAGTGAATTGCGACACCCTCTATCTACAGCAATTTCACGGGCTTTCAAGTTGTTATCGGCTCAAATAGGCGATCGCCTCACGTATCCAATCATCGGCATCACCTTTGGCGGACAAACTGCTGTCTTGACTGAGGGTTTGCAGCGCTTGCAAGACTTCAGCCGCAGTGTATCCCATCGCCAGCAGGATCATCTCGACTTCTTCTTGAATAGCTGGGGGGACTCCGGCGGCGACTGAAGTTGTCAAACCTGCTTGCTGGCGCCATTCCGAGAGTTTGCTTTTGAGTTCGAGGGCGAGACGTTCTGCGGTTTTTGTACCCACGCCGGGGGTTTTGGCGAGGATGCGGGTGTTGCCGCCGACGATCGCCTGGACTAAATCTTGCAATCCTAAAGTATCCAGAAGTGCGATCGCCAATTGAGCACCCACACCGCTAACACTCGTCAACTGCCGAAACAAATCGCGTTCTGCAGCGCTGCCAAAACCGTACAATACGATTTGGTCTTCCTTAACTTGCTGGTGGGTAAAAATTTGGGCGACTTCGCCGGATGCTGGCAATTGACCGGTCACGCGGGGCAAAATTTGGATTTCATAGCCGATTTGATTGACTTCCAGAGTCAATATGACGCGGTTGCTGCCTTTGGCGATATCGGCTACTGTGCCTTTGAGATAGCTAATCATAAAATTAATAATAATACACCGCTATTCGTTTTCATCAAACTCGGCGATGATGCTGCGGATTTCGTTGAGGCTGATATCTGTTCGATCTGATTTTGAGTAAATGGTTAACAAAAGTACGCTGACGGGCGATTCAATCTGATAAATCATGCGATACCCTGCACTTTTCCCTTTTTGGATGTTGCTGTTTTTCACCCGGACTTTTAAGATGATATAATCTTCGCCCATTCCGGGAATGCGATCGCCAATAAAATTGCCAGCCTGTATTTGTTCAATTACGGGCTGAGTATCTAGCCGGATTTGGCGATACTTTTTGGATAATTCACGCAAATTTCGTTTATACTCAGGCGTTAAATCGATTTGAACTAGATGATCGGATTCATTCGACATCGATGCCCTCCCACATTTGAGAAAGAGGTATTCGCTGTCGGGTTTTAGCTTCCTGCAACGCTCTTCTGAGACTAGCTTTTACTTCTTCAACTGGAGTATCGTCTAGATATTCTTCAGCTTCATATATAGGTTCGGAAAGGAGAATAATTCGTAGGAGAGCCGAAATACCGAGCGTTAAAGGTCGATCGAGCAATAATTGACCTTTTTCGGCATCGATTCTCTCCCACAGTTCAGAGATTGGTCGGGTTTGTCCGGCTTTGGCTTGCTGCAACGCTCTTTTGAGACTAGCTTTTACTTCTTCAACTGGAGTATCGTCGGGGTCGTCTTCACCTTCATCTGTAGGTTCCTGAAAGAGGACGATGATTCGCACGGGGCCCGGAGTGTCTAGTGTTAAAGGTCGATCGAGAATTAATTGACCTTTTTCGTCGATCGTTCCTGTGACTTCTAAGGCTTTCATGTGTTTTTCCTTAATTTTTTTGAGTTAATACTATTATTATATAAGGCAGCCCGATCAATTTTGTTTTTTTCATATCGTTTCCGGTTGCATCGGAATAATAAAATCGAGTCAACAGTTAACACTCAACCATTCAGTTTTTCGACCCGCCCGTCAACAGTCAACAGTCAACAGTCAACAATAATTCCGGTGCAACCGGAATTGATATCAAGTCAAAATAAGCTGCTGTTTAACCAACGACAAATCCGTTTTACCAAAATTCATAACCAAAGCCACATTAAAATTTTCCAAGGATTTGACAAACCACATAATTTCATTAGAAGCTTTACCTTCATAGTGATTGAACAAAATAGAAAATCGCTTTTCCAACTCGGGTTTAACTTTGCCCGAAAGCAGTACAAGTTTCAGCAGCAAACCCATTGTCCTGCTGGCGCCGAGGTTGTACACCAAATCGTAAAAAACGTAGTGGCTGGGATGTTGGGAATTTTCCACTACTAAGAAGTTGAACAACTGGTGGCAAGTACGAACTAACAATGGATTGTTGAATTTCACCGAGTCATTTTCTCGCAATGTATTTTTGATTTGTTTGTACAAACGGTCGTTAAATTGACGCCCCCCGTATTCTGGTTCTACCGACGATATTAAATATTCATATAAGTCCACTTTAAATGAACCGTAAGATGGAGTTTGTCGGGCATCTCTCAGGAAAAATTGAGCCGCTTCTTTGTAGCTGCGCTCGCCCGTTACTTTTCCGGCAAATTCCCTGACAGCTAAGTGCAGTTCTGCATCGTTCAAAAGTGTGGGATTAGCCGCCCGCTGCACAATTCCTATTTCTGTATTTCTCGGCTCAACCATATAGTTCAAATATTGAGACAAATGTGTTTCAAATTGTCGCTGTCTTTGAAATGCCAGTTTTTGGATGGTTTGTTGGTCTTCCTCAATGCTGTCCTTGCTCAGCAGAGAATGGCCGTACAAATAAGGATACCGACAGATCAATTCGCCCAAAGGAGAATCTGTATCTTGTTTCTGCTCTTCCGCCTCTGTATCTAAGGCTTTTACTAAGCGCTCTAGGGTCTGGAATTCTTCACTTTTAGTAAAAAAAGCTATTTGTTCTTGCAAGCGCTTGACTATGTAAAATTCCATCCCAAATCGGGGAGAAGTCTGCTTAAATAAAGCTACCAACTTGGCGATCGCGAATTGGTGTTGTGAATGCAATTGCCAGCGGTTGATCGGGATGTAGCAGCAGCGGTGGAGGATATATTTAAAGTGCTGATCCGATCGCTTGACGGACACTATACTGTACAAAGTTGCTTCAATCTCTCGATCGGGATAGCCCATGCCGTCGATAAATAGCTTTCGGAACCGCTCGATCACCTGTACGGGCGATTCTGTTTCTACGCAGGAGACGATGTGATCGTACAATCTCTGTTCGTTGCTGCCAGTTGGAACCGTCTCTAAGGGTGGGGTGAGAATGCTGCTGTCTGCGCCGGTGTCTGCGCTGTCTGCAACTTGGGCGACAACGACTGTCGGTTTTTCCCCAAAAGTTCGATCGGGATTCAAGAACCAATAGTGTTCTTGGCTTAATTTTTTGTCCGCAGCCCAATCCAAAGCTGACTGCAAAGTTTCCCCTGTCAATAACAGCGATTCATCTTCGCGGTCGGAAGCCAGCCATGCTGCTAGCGCGGAGCGGTACGGAGCCAATTTTCCCAGCTCTTTTTCCACCCAGAACTGATTAAAAACTGACTGATAAATTAAATTGCCAACTATTAATTTACCCTGAGATTTAACAACCAGTCCTGACTGTTGCAATTCGATTTGTTCGGGAGAGTAATTGGCAGGTACTCCCGGCGCTTCCGTTTTTTTCGGGTCGGGGGGTTGCAAAATTTGCTGGTAAAGCGTTAACAGCCGGGTGAGGTCACAGCGGCTGTGGAAAATGCGATCGCGAATTGCTGTCAAATGTTGGGGTTCGTCTCGTTCTTCCCAATTTTTAATAATTCTCTGTTTCAGGAGTTTTTCAATCTGTTGGGATTCGGAATTTCTGCCAATAAAAGGCCCGTATTCAAGTACCAACTGGCAAACTTTTTGAGTCAGAAACGGTTGCCCTCCCGTCCAAGCTAATATTTCTTGGAGCACTTTTTGGGGGCGAAAAGCTTTGAGTGCCAATCCTTTTGCTAGCGGCCAACTTTCCTCTAGTTGAAATCGACTTAGATTAATCTCCCGTCCTATATTAAAAGGGTTGCAGCTTCGATCTCGGATCGATTCTGAGGGGGCTGCTACTCCCAGAACAGCAAAAGTCAGGCGATCGTATTCCGGTTGCTCTGCCCGCTTGGAGTAACAAGCCCGGATCAGCGCAAAAAAATCGCTGGTACTGAAATTTAGACGGCTGGTGCTGTCAATGTCATCTATGAAAATTACCAGGTTTTGCCGAATTGACTTGACCAGAACTTTTTCGATAAATATCTCTAATCGCTGCACTGGCGACAGCAGTTCGCGATCGTTCCACCACTTGATGGCATCAAACCTGTTTGTGAGGTGCAAACTGCTTGCCATGCGGTACATGATTGCCGCGTACCACTTGTGAGGGGAGATATCTGGGCTGCTGATGCTTCTCAAGTTGATGGCGGCAAAAACTGTACCTTCTGCTTGCAACCTTTTGGCAGTTTGCACTAGCAGGCTGGACTTTCCCATTTGCGGCGAACTCAACACGTAGCAGAATTGTCCGGCTTTGAGTCCTTCGTAGAGTTCGCTGTCGGCCGATCGCCTGACATAGGTGGGGGCACCGGCAGGCAAATATCCTCCGACTTGATATTGGTAGCTTGAGTTGACTTCTGCTGTCATCTGGGAATTCATCAAGATGCTTCGCCCCTCTGCTATGCGATCGAAAGGTTATAAATTGCAATTATTGCCAGCTTACTATGGTTGAAAATTTTTGTTTGTCTTTCTTTATTGTCCACTAATTCACTTTTCTCTTTCTCAATCTTTACCGTATCTTTGCAACCTTTCCCGCCATATCCTGCGATCGAGCGATCCTACCCCACACCCCTTGTTATTGACATTCGTTTAGATAAGTATGTTAATTTTCACTCGCTCTGATTACCAACGCCAAAATGCCATTTAATTCACAATTTTTTACAATTTTACTTTAAAATTCACCCGATGGTATGATGTTGCCAGGGAAACTCATAACCGCAGTGTCGTCAAACTCCTGCCTGGAGATCCGGCTGCCTTCTGCCGGAGGAAAAGGCTCAGCAATGGCTGTCAATAAAAAACCCCAGCGTTTTGCTGAGGACTGCTTGAGTGGGAGATATCGTTAATCTGCGTTTTTTTAGTTGACTTAGATTGCATGGAATTCCATGCTGCTGACACTCCCCGGACTTCCGCAAGCGCGGGGATTCTTAAGGACAAATTTTTCGGGATAAATCCACAAAAAATTTAATTCTTAAAGGCATTGTCAGTACCCGGGAAACCACTGGCTCAACTATTATAAAAGTTAAGTCTGTGGCTAATTGTAGAAGATGCGCCCTGATGGCTTAACTACCCGATGGATTAGCACCCTGATGGCTTAACTCCCTGATGGATCGACGCCCTGATGACTTTCGCTCCACTACCCAAAAAATTCGGGTTGGTGGATGATCGTGGACGTTAGTAAAACGTCACTTCCGGCGTTTCCGATCGCAAGCGGGTGTGCCTGTCTAAATTGATTATGGCAGGCAGATTTCTCAGAAGACAAGTGGGCTATTGCATCAACCCACTTCTGACAGATCGGGTTTGCCAAAAAGAGTCAATCTACGCAAATCAGGGTCATCGAACATGAAAAACAGCATCTTAGTATTAGGGGTATTTGCCTCGGCTGGCATCGGCTTTTTGTATGCAGGTAGTGCCAGCGCTTGTGCGATCGTCCCACAACCTTCATCAGCCAGGAGTTTGACGGCTTGGGAGAGTTGTCCCGACTTTAACTACACTGGAACGAATGAAGATGGGGAGCAAGAAGAGGTAAAAACGGGTAAAGGTAGGAAATAATTGGCGCTGTCAGTGGTTGTGTTTGTTGTCGTAACCGCCTTGCATCGAGGCGGTTAAAACTCGATCCTAAAGTCACTCTACCTAATCCCGGGGGTTGGAGTCAGTTTCCAAGAACGGTAAATGGGAAAATAAACAGGTAAGGCGAGTCTGTCGGTGGAGTTTCCCCGCCTCTCAACTTCCTTACCTTCTGAGGTTCGGGATTTGGATCGGGCACAATCGTATTTCATCTCGTAAAAACCCAATGGAAAATATTCTCGAAACTACTCGCAGGCAGCGGGTATTGACAAGAACCCAGGAACGGCGTCAGGCAACACCCAAAGAAAAACAGTTAATTCACTTGCTAGCCAATATGGCTTGCAGTTTGATTAAATACGACTACAAACACGCAACGGGGAAGGGAGTTATCCCGCCTTCGGAACGCAAGCGTTTAGCGGAATGGCACTACCTGCGAGTTCAGCAAATTCGCCGGATCGAACGCTCGTTGGAGCCCGTAGCAACCCTTAAGCGCGTGTACTACAAGAGCATCCTCAGTCCGAGGGATCTGAAGTCTTTAAAACTTCTGTGGTTTGAGGAGGACAAAAACCGCGTCAAACGGGTCGATCCTGAGTTGGATGACATCCTCAGCGAAGCTTTGGATCGGGGAGATACTTTAAAACAGCTATTTCACTCGATCGAAGTCAAAGAACGCACCTTTTCTGCAACTCCTCGCCCCGGCGCCGTACCGCTTTGGGTCAAAGAGTGGGAAGACTCGGAATATGACATAAACTTTTTTCCGCCTTCCTTCTCTGCATGGGTTTCTATCGTGGACGACTAGGTTCAAGAAAAACTCTTTTAAATGGCATCGATCGTAAAATTCAGATGGTAGACTTACTTGCTATTGCTGCCATTGGCGAAGACAGTGCCGGCCTGAGGCTTAACTAGCCGGCCTGGCGCGCAGTCATCCGAGTACAGAGAAGTGAATCGGAGTCAGTACCATTGTACAATGGGGGAAAACCAGGGCTTCAGCTAATAGCTGATAGCTGATAGCTGATAGCTGATAGTTTCTCATGACTGACTCGATTTCTACTTCTCCATTAGACTCGGCGGCCGATACAGCCGAACTCCGCTCTCAGTTGAGGTCGGGTTCGGAAAAAACTCAACTGCAACTGCTGCAACAACAAATAGCAGATTCCGGTTGGGATGTATTGATGGAATTTTTATTAGAACGCCAGTCAGAGGCACCGACTCCGGTAATGGGCAAGGCTTACCAAATTCTTTACACTGCTAATTCTCCGAGAGTGGCGGAGTTTTTGCAAGCGCATTTTCCGACAGGGGTGGTGCCGCTGCGATCGGAGGCTAACATCGATTACACTCCGCTGCAACAGTTGCTAGCCTTGCAAGAGTTTCAAGAAGCAGATATATTGACTTTGACCAAGCTTTGTGGGTTGGCGAGCGAGGCTGCTGTACAGAGAAAGTGGCTGTATTTTACGGAAGTTGAAAATTTGCCGGTAGCAGATTTGCAAACAATTAATACCCTGTGGAAAGTTCATTCCGAAGGCAAATTTGGCTTTTCGGTGCAGCGGGAAATTTGGCTGAGTTCGGGCAAGAATTGGGATAAGTTGTGGCCGCTAATTGGGTGGAAGAAGGGAAATAATTGGACGCGGTATCCGCAAGAGTTTATTTGGGATTTGAGCGCGCCTAGGGGTCATTTGCCGCTGTCAAATCAGTTGCGAGGAGTGCAGCCGTTTGCAGCTTTGATGTCTCATCGAGCTTGGTTGAAATGAAGGGTTTGGGATTTTTTGAAGAAGGTGGGGCGGGCCCGATGGCAGGCCCCATAGTTTTGAGCGGGGAAATCGGGTTTTAAGATTTAACCGCAGAGAGCACAGAGGTAGAGGAATGAAGAGAATAGGGGCGATCGCACTTCTAGGAATGTTGGGAAATTTTGTATAATTGATATATGAATTAATTAGCGAGAGGGCTGGGAGTCATGGTAGGCATCGGAACCAAACTCACTTTAGCAGAATTTCTAGCTTTGCCCGACCCAGATGTATATTGTGAGTTTGTAGATGGTGAAGCAGTCCCCAAAGTGTCTCCAAAATTTTTTCATTCCAGTTTACAGGGAGCTTTGTGTCGCCTGATTCGTGTATGGTGTAAAGGACGCGGGCGAGTGCTTCCCGAATGGGCAATTTTGTTAAAACGTCAGGATAAAGATTGGGTACCTGTTCCCGATTTAACCTACATTTCTTATGAACGTCTGCCAAAAAGTTGGCGGCGAAATGAAGCTTGTCCCGCAATTCCTGAACTGGCGATCGAGATTATATCGCCGGATCAAAGTATGAAAGAATTTGAAGAGAAGGCGAAAGATTATTTGGCGGCGGGTGTGACGCGAGTTTGGGTAATCGATCCAGAAGCTATTTTAATAAGAAGCTTTTTACCCGATGGTTCGAGTCAAGTTTATACGGATAATACACCGATTGTGGATGAGTTGCTGCCTGGTTTGGAGTTGACGGCTAGACAGATTTTTGAAGAAGCGGAATTGATTGATTGAGTGATTGAGGGCGATCGCACTCTGTGCAAGATATCAGTGGTAGGGTGCGTGACAGCGGGAAAACTTTAACTCGCGGCGGTGGGACTATTGACTGTCACGCACCGCGACAAAACAATAGTATTTACAAGGTACTATGGTTTTTTTGCGCTTACCCGTTACTCATTGAATTAGCGATCGCTCTGATTTAAAATAGCCTCAATTTGATTTTGTACCTGTTCGAGTTCTCGACGTTTGTCAGCCAGCCAAACTTTTTGGGCTTCGCATTCTGCTCGCTCTCGATCGCACTTTTCCTGCTGTTCTAATAAATTCTCCCACAGCGACGTTGCTTGCGCGATCGCACCGCTAGCTGCTTCATTTCGCTCGTCAAATACTGCTTTAATTCTTTCTTTTATCTTCTCAAGAATCGACTCCTTAGATTCCTTAAATTTCTGCAACCCTAACTCACAAACTTTTTGCTTAATCTGGTTATGAATTCCATCTACATCTAGCATCCCCAGCCCAAACGATCCACCTGATGCAGCAGCTAACCCTGCTAAAATAACTGGAATGATACCAACTCCTGCAAACGCCAGCAATGCAGCCGCGACGGCTCCACCAAGACCTAAACCACCCAAAAAACCTCCAGCACCTCCAATATCTGAGTTGATTGATGAAGCGATATCTAGTCCATCGATACCAATTCCACCCAGATTTCTTGCGGCGAAGTTATTGAATTGAGTAACAAGGCTAGTGCTAAGTTGCAGATCCAACTGTTGAAAATCTTGTCGAATTGCAGAAATCTCTTCATTAATTTTGCTGTCTAAAATTGCTATTTTTTGTGTCAATATAAACTGCATTTTTTGGGCGCTCCAGTCATCAATATCTTGTGTTAATTCATTCACAAATTGATTGGCATAATCTAGGATTAACTGGTTTTGGCTAAAAATCTGATTGTGCTCTGAAGTCCATTCCTTCCTTTTTGTAGTGATGCGATCTTCCAATCCTTCTTGCCACTCACGAAAAGACCGATCGACTTCCTTAGAAGATTGTTTTCTCAGTTCTCCTGCTAATAGTCTAATCTTAACATCGCGGCCGCTTGCTTCCGCCATCTGTTCAAATATTTTCTGTTTATCTCCTTGAGAAACTGTCAAATTTCCTTCTAACATTTCCCTATATTGACTCAATTTATCGCAGCCAGTATTAATAATTTGCTTAATTCCGGCTGCGGATTGGTTAAGTGCAATCGCGCCCCGTTTTTCTATCAAAAACTGTTCGAGAGATTTGGTAAAATCCTGAAAAGATTTCACATACTCATTTTCCGTTCCATCCAAAATAGCATCGAGTGCTGATTTAGCCGAAATAAAATGAATCCGGTTTTTACCAGCAATAATTGGTTTGGCCCCATAAACAATTGTTTCTACCCTTTCTTTTACATCCTGGCGATCCTCTTCACTCTCCAGCCAATCGAAAAAATTCACTGCAATAAAAATGTTTCTTGCACCTTCATCTTCTTTACCGTAATTCAATTCTTTTTTCAAGTACAAAAGCAGTTCTTGTTCTGTATTTGTTAAAACATTGTGAGCCTGAGTCAAAAAAATAACTGCATCAGCCGTTTTCAGGACTTGCTGAGTCGCCACTGCACGTTCCGCTTTTTCGTTCAATCCGGGAGTATCAATAATTTCTACGCCATTGCTGCACAACTCTAGTCCGGGATGCTCAAAAACGATTTCTGCCTTTCCCAATTTGTCTTTTTCATCTGCAATAGAACCAGAAGCTGCCTTTTTAGAAATAGAAGCTTTCTCTTGATATTCTTCCGGCGAAATCTCTTCCTTATATCCATTTTTGTAGTGACAAATAACCCGGCGCTTCGCTCCATATTTCAAAATAGTCACCGTACCGCTACAAGGAGTAGCCCGCACTGGTTGGATCTTCTCGCCCAGCAAAGCATTGAGTAAAGTAGATTTGCCTTTACTAAACTCGCCTACAACAGCCACACGAAACCGCTGAGATTGTAATTTTAGAGATTCTTTTGTTACTTCTTCTATTAAAGTAGGAGATAGCACGTTGCGATCGCTTCCATCTTGCAGAGTTAAATATAGTTTTCCACAAACAGCATCCAGTTGTTGTCGGTACAGTTGAAATTTTTTCAAATCCTGATAGGACGAAACTGACTGATTTTGATTTGTTTTGTGTTTCGGTTTTGCTGGTAAATGTCCGATAATGTGACTAGCAGCACGGACAAACATAGAATCGAGAGATTGAAATTGTGCTGGATCGAGTAACCTGTGCACTTCTGCTAAAGCTGCTGTATCTGCGATCGCTTGATTGCTAAAACTAGCTGCTAAAACTGCCAAGTATCGAGAGTCAATTTCCAGTGTGTTACCGATAAGTATTAAATACTCTTTTTCGCTATCGTCCATTGTCCCATCTGCTGCCGACATCTGATAGCCAAAACTAATCAGCAGCAGTTTGTCCTCCTCAGAAAAACACGCTGTCAGCGCCAACAACTCCTGCATTTTTTTGTAAACTTGCTGTTCCCGCACGCCCTTAACCATCGGCACTACCAATGGACCAAAACTGCTGTTAGGGGGAATAAGTTCCGTCAAAGTTGCCCGGAATCGCTGCGTTTCCTCAGCACTTACCGTACCGTCAGCATGAATGACTCCCAGCAACACCGTCACCAGCCCCCCCAGAAAAAGCACAGGCGGAGTAATATCTTGTTTTCGGAGTTTTTGCCCTGTCAGCAGCGAAACAAGCTCAATTGTTTGGGGACTAATTAACGAATTATTCATTGGCAGCGCCTAATAATATTTCTTTTATTAAATGGATCATAATAGATCAGTTGTTGTGTTGGTTTCTACCAGGGTAAAAATTTATGATGAACTTTGTATTTCCCGCAGCGGTACAGGCTGCGATCGAGGCTGGCAAGTATGTACAAGTTTTTACATCTGCCGGAGTGCCGATCGGCATGGCGAGGGATGCAGCGACAGGACAGTTTGTGGCTCATGCGGTTGGCGCGATCGTCAACAATAGCCCGCTAGCGCCCTTAGTGTTGCCCGTGCAGCTTGTCATGAGTGGCTTGCAGATGTACCAAAACTATAAGGGCGTTGAAGCCGTCAAAGCTGATTTGGAGGTGCAGAGGCAGCAAATTCACATGGGCTTTCAAGCCGTCCAAGCCAGTATGGGAGTGCTGCAAGCGACAACAGCCGTCATTGGTGTGGGAACTTTCGCCGGGGTAGCCTTGTCAGCGGTGAATTTGCACCAGACATTGAAACTAAAAAAAGCGGTTGAAAAGCTGGAAGTTAAAGTAGAAAATGGTTTCATCAATTTAGAACAACTTTTGAAAGGTCAAGGCGCAGAAATTAAGCAATTAATTTCGGAAGTGGTTGCAGATATAAAATTTGAGAACCATCGCCTAGTCTTAGTGCGGGCTTACGGGTTATTTAATCAAGCAATTCAACGAATGCGATCGGCTTTGCAAATTCAAGACTTTAACCGTCGCAATGCTGAAATTGATGCAGCGCGGGGGATGTTGTTTGAGGCTTTAGCAGACTACAAAAATCCGCAGTTATTGTCAGAAATTTGTGCGGCGGGACAGTTGCGTCGGTTAGAGTGCAGTTGGGCGATCGAGCAAAGTATTATTGCGACTTATCAGGTGCAAAATGAATTTGGGGCTGCGGGCGATCGGCTTTCTCAACTGCAACAACAAATCCGTCAAGATAGCCTCGGTATTATACACTGTTGTGACTCAGAGAAAGAGCTTGACTTTCTTTTTCCTGAAATTACGCGAATTCACAATCACGATTTAGCCGCATTAGACATTTGGCTTCATCAGATTGAATGGATTAAAGCTTTGCCACCAAGTGAATTAAAACAGTTACAAAGTGCAGATTTTAGTAAATCAAACTCGGCTTTTATTGGGGATAAAAATTCAGCCACCACAGCTTTAGAAATACCAGACGAACAGTTATTTTATGAAAGTTTGAAGCCAAAGTCTCATTTTTATGCGCTGCGCACTCAACTGAAATTTATGCTCGATCGACAGCAGCGTGAAGATTACGAATATTATATCATTAAGCAAGGGGAAATAGCAGGTCATAAAAGTTTAGAAGCCTCGAATTTGGATAAAGCATCTGATCTAGCTGTTGCTAATCTTTTTTACTATTTCAGAGTTCGGGATAAATCGGAAGACGAATTAGAATTAGATTCTGATGACACTACAACTGATACCAATACTCCTACCGTTGTTGCAGAATCTTCGCCAAGCGATAAGGTTAAGCAGCAAATTTATGAAAAAGTCAAAGCGCTTGTTGCTGAGCAGCTAGAAATTGATGCAAGTGAAGTCACCCTCAACACTAAGTTTACCGAGGACACTAAGTTTACCGAGGGGGTACAACCATCATATTATAACCCTAACCCTGGTAATTCTTGGTGGTCAATGTTGTCAAGTTGTTCAAGTGGTTATGGTTATAGTCGATCGGACCTAGATAAAATTGAGCTAATCATGGCGATCGAGGAGGAATTTGATATTGAAATTCCCGATGAAGTTGCGGAAAACATAGAAACAGTTCAACAGGCTGTTGATTACATTTACCAAAAAGTTGCTGTTTAAAAAGCCAAAGCAGTAACCAAGTTCAAATTCCTGAAACAACAGAAGCTCAGATTCAAGATGATTCCCAAACTATTAAATAATTTAGTTTGACTTAAGAGTCAGAAATATTTAATTTCGATGATAAATTGTCAGAAAGGTGCATGATACTCAACTTTTCAGGACACCAACTGACATAATTTGTAATTTGCTTTAATTTTACCCCTGTTGTGATCCATCAATTACTATCGATCACTCAAAGACACTCATTAAGCTGTTTCATATCCCCTTGCGCCTGCACTTGCTTGTGCAAACTAATTTTGTCGCCCACTTCATACCCGGAATAAAAACCCGCCGCGCTGCTGACTTGAGAATCTGTTCTCATTCTAATTTTAACCCCTCGGCCTTCTAGATAATCCGCGATCGCCTGTTGATTTTTATCAAACATCGATCGCACTACAATCGCTGGAGTCCCCACCGCATCGCCCGAACCCGCAATCCCTGACTTTTCCATCTCCTGTTTTTGTTCCAACAACCTTTGCCTCAATCTAGTCGCACATCCAACTCTAAAAGCATTCAAATACGCCAATCCCCTCCCATTTCCTTTGCGGTACTTCGCTCTTTTTTCAATCGCGGAACTCAAATACTCGTATAGATGTTTGCAAACAATCAGGTTGGTAGAAGTTCCTACCAAAAACATATTGCCATTATAAGTGTTTCGCATAGCACTGCAACCGTTAGCCTCGGCAATTCCCGAAAGCAGCATCATTTTCCAAGTGACAAATTTCGATGTTGTTTCAACTGAGTCTTCGTCAATCTCTTCTTGGTGATTTGGCCCTAAATCCGCGAGGCTGAGATTGTACTGTGCCAGTAAAAGAGAAGCTTTTTCTGCTGCTGCAGTCGATTCATTTTCATTTGATGAGGTGGCGAGGGCTAAAAGCTTTTTGATTCTTTCGACAATACTTGTGTCTGGCATTTTTCAATCGATTTTAGGGTGGGAGTAGGCGGTGGCAAGGATTTGGGGAAATTCCCATTTTAGTATAGCGTGCAATGTGCGATGTTTTTTGAGGAGAATTTAATTCATATAATAGGCTTTTTTTGAACCGCAGAAGGCGCAGAGGTCGCAGAGAGAGAGAAGAAAGAAGTTCCCAACTGATGCGGGAGTTGGTATACTATTCGAGGAGTTCCAGGACTGATTTAGGCAGCAATTTATCTTTAAACCAGACTACTTTTGCCGGCACGTCATTTACATTTACCCCAGCCTTCTCCAAATTCAGCCGTTCGGAAATAGCTAAAATCAAGTTATCGCATTCAGACTTCTGTACTTGTGCAAATTTCTTTTGCAAATACTCCGGCCGCCAATAGCCAACTATTTCTAATAAAAATACTCGTCCGTCGGGATGCACCAACCGAAAGTCGGGAATCATCACACTACCTGGAATCGGAATTAAATCAACTTCTCGCTCTAGTTGCCACTCGGTTTTTGTGGAATTCCATCGCTCAGCAAATGCTGCTTCTAACATACTATCATAAGGCTTGCCAGGGGGATAGTGACTGACTAAACCGCAGTCGGAATTGAGGGTAAATTTACCTATTTTCAAAACGCCGCTAAAAGGGTCTTTTGTGTGCAGTGTCGAGTGCATACTCCATTTGGTGACGTGCAGCAGTGCGGGCAGCATTTTCGCTAGGGCTAAGCCGTAGCGGGTGCTGGGTTTGAACAAGCTTGTAGGGCCGTCTATTGTCAGTGTAAAACCGTGGTCTGCATCGCCTTCGATGTAAGTCATTAATTGAAATAGTTTCAGATAGCGAAATAATAGTTTGTATTCTCCCGGATCGTTGCGGTGGGCGGTTAATTGAACTTGACTTGCTCGGTAAAATATGCCTTGAACTTGAGAAAGATTGTATTTGTGAAGCAAGTTTTCGGGAGTTGGTGGATTAAACTCAGTGAGGATTTTGTTTTCGTTTAAATCGGCGTATAAACCTGTAGTGATTTCGTGAGGCAAAACTTCTCTGTTTAACTCTTGGCTGAGTTCACTTGCTACTTTTTCCAGGGTTAATTGGGTGGATTGAGGGCTGGGAGTCGTTAGCGCGGACAATGCAAAAACCCGCTGTCTCAACTCTGAGGGTTCTAGGGGACTGATGACTTCCAAGGTGCAGAAACCGCTTTTCAGGAGGTGCGCTAATCCCCGTTTCAGCCGATAATCGGGGCTGTCGCCTTCTAATTCTAGCAAGCGTCCGTCGAGTTCGCCTTGGGTTTTGCCGATCGACTCTTGAAAGCAGTTTATCGTTTCGGTAGCTGCATCTATGTTTTTAGCATCTATCTTGAGGCGTAGCGGAATAATTGATTCTCCGTTTTGGCGGTGACTTAATAAATCAGTGGGTAGCATTTGTTAATAGTTTTTTTATTTTTAACGAACCGCGAAGGCGCGAAGAACGCGAAGGGAAGAGAGACAAAGAAAGAGAGTGTTCAGAGATAGTTTAGGCTTGCTACCAGGGAATTTCATCGTTGTCTTCTCCCCATTTTGCGGGTGATTCTGCTGCTTTTTTGGTTGTTTCTCGGTTGACTCCGTAAATCGGTGTCGGTTTGACAGTTTCTAATTTCTGATATTCTGGCTTTGGCGGTTCTATTTGTGTTTGTGGTTGGGGTTTGTGAGGCTGCATTCCTCCTCGGCGGCGTTGAGAAGTTCTTTCTTCGCTGGTGTCTTCGGTGACGACTTCGTAGAGAATTGCTAACTTATTTACATCGCTGCTTTTGCGGAGAACTCTACCCAATCGCTGAATGTATTCGCGTTCGCTACCGGTGCCTGACAATATGATAGCAATTCTGGCGTCGGGAACGTCCACTCCTTCGTTGAGGACGTGGGAGGCGACGAGGGTTTTGTATTCGCCGCTGCGAAAGCGTTCGAGGATTTCGTGGCGTTCTTTGACTGGGGTTTGGTGGGTAATTGTGGGGATGAGAAATTCTTGGGAAATTCGGTAAACTGTGGCGTTATCTCCGGTGAAAATTAGGGTGCGCTGGGGAGAGTGTTCTGCTAGTATTTTGGCTAAAATTCGCAGTTTTCCTTCGGTACAAAGGGCGATTTCTTTGGCTTGGCGGTGGGCTAGCATGGCGCGCCGTCCTAGGGGCGATCGCGCGCTTGCCATGATAAACTGTTTCCAACCTTCGAGGCTGGATATTTTGATGTTAGACTGTTTTAAGAAGTCGTTGCGAATGTTGATTAATTCGGCGTAGCGATCGCCCTCTTCTTTTGACAGTTTTACCATGATTTGAACTATTTTATGGTCGGCTAAAGCATCGCCTGCCAAATCTTCGGGTCTTTTGCTAAATACTGTGGGGCCGATTAGGAAATGTAAATCGCTGTGGCGGCCGTCGGTGCGATCGGGTGTAGCTGTCAGTCCGAGTCGAAAAGGCGCGATCGCATATTCGGAAATTACTCGATAAAAGTCTGTTGGCAAATGGTGGCATTCGTCAAAAACCAGCAAACCGTATTTATTGCCCAAAGTTTCTGCATGAATACTTGCACTGTCGTAGGTTGCCACTAAAATTGGCGTTTTGTCCCGCGAACCTCCGCCCAACAATCCGATTTCGATGTCGGGAAAAGCTGCCTTTAAATTAGCATACCACTGGTGCATTAAATCGAGAGTTGGTACTACAATTAATGTACTGCGACCAGTGACTTGCATGGCTAATTGTGCCAGATAAGTTTTGCCGGAAGCGGTGGGGAGGACAACTACTCCTTGGCTGCCGGCTTGCTGCCAAGCTACCAGGGCTTGTTCTTGATGTGGGTAAGGCTGCATTTCCACGCTGGGTACGAGTTCGAGTAATTCGTATGCCCTAGCTTCGTCGGTAAAGTGAATGCAGTCGGCTTGCAGGCATTCTACCAGCGGGCGGTAGTGAATGGCTCGAATGCGGTATTTTTCCACGCGATCGTCCCAAGTGGCAAAGTCCACCCAGTCTCTGCCTTTGGGCGGCGGGTGTAGCAGCAGCGTTCCGCGATCGAATGTTAAGGTAGGTATGCGTGGCATTTGTTTAGATAGGGGGGCGAGTTATGCCTGTTAAATTATAAGTGACCGATCAAATATATTGACAGCATACTCTTTATCAGCTATTATTTAATCATATCTATTAAACCCTAATGTATTTTAAACTTAAATAGGGTTAACTTAAAATTAAGTAGTAATTTTTTCAGGATTTTTCAAGCTCAATCTTTCTTTCTTTTCTCCTTCTATACACCATCAGGGGTTCCTCTACAAAAAATCTCGTTCACACATCAAATAGGATGACCCTAGCATTTTTTTGTCGCCGACAAAATTGCCCAAAGGTCAAAAATGTCAAAAAAATGTAGTAGCTACTTGAGTCATTACCTCTGAATAGGCAAAAGGACTTAGGTAGTGACTAAAAAATGCTTGGTATTGATTAGATATTTTCCGCAAGGGTTCTCGTTCAATTATCATCGGAATAATTATGTTTGACTTTATCGAATACAAAAAAAGATTTTTACAAGCGACTAAGGACTGGAATAACGAGAAGTGGAATAATTTTGATGACAATCCATTCCTGCTGTCGGCCCCAATGCTTCAAGATTGTCACGTTAAGAATTGTCGTTTTGTTGAAAGTCGATTAAAAATATTGGAATATCTGCCTAAAAATAGTGTGGTGGCTGAGGTTGGAACTCAATACGGCCGCTTTGCGGAACAAATTATGGCTATTGCCAAGCCCAAAAAGCTGCATTTGATCGATTATAATTTTGATTTATTCAAAGCAGAAATCAGCAAAAAACAAAAAAGTCTAGTTCAAGAAGGGATAGAAAATGGAACTGTAGAGATTCACGAAGGGGATTCTTCGACAATTTTAAGGAGCTTTCCTGACGAATATTTTGAGTGGATATATATCGATGCCGACCACGAATATCAAGGTGTATGCAAAGATATTCAGCAAGGTTATACTAAGGTTAAAGCCGAAGGAATAATGGTGTTTAACGATTACACGAATTGGTCGGTATGCGAGGTGATGCCTTACGGTGTGGCGAAAGCAGTCAATGAGTTTTGTATTGCGAATAACTGGGAAATGGTATTTTTTGCCTTTCAGTCCCTAGGCTATCACGATGTTGCAATCAGGAAAAATACTGGGGAAGCGGCACAGCGAATTCCGTTGGAGGAAGCCAATTCGGAATTGCAGAATTACCAATATCAAATTCAACAGCTACAGTTACAGTTGGAAAAAGCTAAAAAGACGATCGACTTGATGGAAAACGATCCATTTGGGAAATTGCGATCGATCTGGGGGAAAATCCAACAAAAATTATCCTAGCCCAGCCGGATTGCCAAATCTAAAATCTACAAGAGTATTGTCCCGCTGGGGATGGTTTTTAAGTTAGATTCGATCTACATATGCCTGAGATTAGAGGTTATAGATGGAGATAGGCGTCCCCAAGGAAATCAAGGATTTAGAGTTTCGAGTCGGACTTAGCCCCACAAGTGTCCGGGCTTGTTCCGACAAAGGCCACACAGTTTTTGTCGAAACGAATGCTGGTGCTGGGGCCGGTTTTGCGGACGAGGACTATGTTCAAGCAGGGGCTAAGATTGTCTTAAAGGCTTCAGATGTCTGGAAGCGCGAACTAATTGTTAAAGTTAAGGAACCGCTGCCTGCTGAGTATCCGCTGATGCAAAAAGAGCAGTTGCTGTTTACATACTTGCACTTGGCTGCCGATCGCACATTAACCCAGCATTTAATCAGCAGCGGAGTCCAGGCCATCGCCTACGAAACCGTCGAACTCCCGGACAGAAAATTGCCGCTGCTGACGCCGATGAGCATTATTGCAGGCCGTTTGGCCGTGCAGTTCGGAGCTCGGTTTCTGGAACGACAGCAAGGTGGCAGAGGAGTGCTTTTGGGTGGCGTACCCGGGGTAAGACCAGGTAAAGTTGTGATTTTGGGCGGCGGAATTGTCGGCACAGAAGCAGCGCGAATTGCTGTAGGAATGGGCGCGAGAGTGCAAATTTTAGACGTAAATGTCGATCGCCTAGCATATTTAGAAACTTTGTTCGGTTCCCGAGTAGAATACCTCTACAGCAGTCCTTTGCAAATTGAAGCAGTTGTTCCCGATGCTGATTTGTTAATCGGTGCGGTTTTGGTTCCGGGGAAAAAAGCTCCGGTGCTAGTTTCTCGCGAATTTGTTGCGAAGATGCACCCCGGTTCTGTGATTGTTGACGTAGCTGTTGACCAAGGCGGCTGCGTGGAAACTTTGCGGGTAACTTCTCACACAAATCCTACCTATGTTGAGGAAGGAGTTGTACATTACGGCGTGCCGAATATGCCCGGTGCGGTGCCTTGGACTGCGACTCAAGCTTTGAATAACAGCACTTTGCCTTATGTTTTGCAGTTGGCAAATAACGGGATTAAAGCTTTGGAAATAAATCCGAGTTTGGCGAAGGGATTGAACGTGCAGAATCACCGATTGGTGCATCCGGCCGTGCGCGAGGTTTTCCCCGATTTTGCCGATTAGATTCCCCTTTTTTTTTAAGTAAGCTATCCCGCATCTAAATTATATTTTGGTGCGGGTAGGAGCAACAGTCTCGATCCCCCCTCGCATCCCCTTAAGAAGCAATAAGCTGTTGCACATTTAAACTGTGATACAAGCATTACCCTTATTTTTGATTTTGCGACCCCATTTAATTATTAAT
>NZ_JAUBSX010000037.1:0-67424 GCF_036704885.1 Microcoleus sp. F4-D5
GCAGACAACAGTCGCTAACTGACTCTCTGTCTTCATCTGGAGTGCTGGCGAGCGCGCGCAAACTTGACATGCTCCCTTTTGCACTGACCTACTTAATGCGATCGCGCACAATGAAGAGACCCGTGATTTAAGCTTGAATTTAACTTTGAATTTGCTTGTAAATTGACTGCACTACATCTAGCAGTGTCAAGACTTGCTGCCATTCGGGAGCGTCTGGTTTGTAGCTTTTGGCGCGCTGAGTTTTTAAACTTTGGTGCAAAAGGTTCAGCAGCGAATCAGGAGACTGCAAGGAGTTCTCATCTTCATCTGTTGGGCTGTGGGCTGCATTTTCTTCTATGTTTTCTTTGATACTTTGTGCCTTATCTGCCAGACTCAAAGCTCTGCCGGCGAGGTTTTCCGGCATTTTTGGCCGTTCCGACAAAGACTCGCCGGTCAGTTCTTCGAGCAGGTGACGGACTTGAGACACCCATTCAAGATCGTTTACCGAAAAGGAATCGGATTTAAATGCTTGCCCCTGTGGTCTTTGCTGAATGCTTTGTAGTTTCTGGATCAGGGGAAGAGACTTTAGAGTGATGTTTTCGGGGATTCTGGGGATATCTGACAGCGAACTGCGAGCAATCTCTAGCAATAGTTGGTAAACCTGATCTACCGACTCAATATCTCCCGATTGCGAATTCCAATTATCCATAACTGATGCTAGTAGTTTTCTATATCTAAGACTACAACGTTGACTATCTGATGAAAGCAAGCTGCTTTTATGAGTCGCCAACGCTATTAAAGCTTACGCGGGCGGGGTCAATAACCCGCTTTCTGAGCGGATGTTTCATCGCCTTTCCCCAAGATTTTTTTTATAAACTGGGTAATGCGAGCGCAACTCTTAACTGTGTTTCAAGCTCTTCTCACGGTAGAAGTGCTTTGTTTGTTGCCACTGGTAGCGCGAAAGGCGGGCATCGGGCAAAAGCAAGTTAGCGAGTTCAAGTCGGGTTATCTAACAATGATACCTGTTGGAGCAATTTTAAATAAGCTCCAACAGGATATTAAGGTTAATTGGCAGTCGGATGGGAGCCGCACCCCCGATCGCGATCGCCCCCGCCCCGAACCCTGACGCTACCGCGAGGATTTGCTGTGGGCCGCTGCTATTTTTCTGTGAGATTCCACACACCGTCCCAGTTGAGTACGTCTGAAAACCGATGTTGAAATAACATACAGCGATCGACGTGCAATTTAGCTGCCTTGTTTTTCGGGTCAACGTCCAGAACGGCGTTAAATTCGCGTGCGGCGTCTGTAAAAGCTTGCTTGGCTTTTGGTTCTAAGGCTTTCTTAAACTCGCTCAGCAGTTTTTTCACCCTATCGAGTCCCAGGTTTTCAAATTCCTCATCTAACATTTCTGCAACTGTCTCGCAGGCCCGACTTTTAATTTTCGCCTGCAATAGCTGCCTGATCTCGGCAGGTTTCAGCCGCTTGATTTGGGGATTTGATGGTTCTAAGATGTCTGCTTCCAACAGCTTTTTGACTTCGCCTTCTTGCAAGTATTGAATCTCGTCTGCTGATAGCGGCTTGATTTTTGCTTGCAGCAGCATTTTAGCTTCGTCTTCCGAGACGTTTTTGATGCCTTCCAATTTCAGCAGTTGGATTTCTGGCTGCAGAATCACGATGAGTTTGTCTGCTTCGGACAAGTGTTTTGGGTCGTACTCTGACAGCTTTTTCAGTTGACATAAGAGGTTCTTGAGTTCGTGTTCCAACTGTTGCTCGACATTGTAGGACAGTTTCTTAATCTCTGCCTCCGGCATTTCGGCGACATTCTTTAAGATCTTTTTCACCTCACTCTCAGAGAGTCTTTGGTGGACTGGAGCTTTGTAATATTCGCGCCCCTTCGTGTAATGTTCTATAATTTTTTGCTGTGTTGCGGTTAGTGACTTGCCCACTGGCGAGTATTCCTCGCGGATGCCGACGAGTTCGTAAACGATTACGGGTTCGCTTTTGCCTTTAACAGTAATAAAATCGAGTTCCCGCACGTACAGTCGATCTTTGTAGTCTCTGTATGTGTTGTCGCTGACGATCAAGTCGGTGCCGTACTGCTTGCTGGCTCCTTCTAGGCGAGAGGCTAGATTTACCCCATCTCCGATCGAAGTCAGTTCCATGCGTTTGCTCGATCCGATGTTGCCGCTGACAACTTCGTCGGAATGGATGCCCATGCCAATGCCGATCGGCAATTCCCCATGTGACATACGCTCTCGATTGAACTCAGCCAGTTTTTCCCGCATTTTCACTGCTGTTTGCATTGCACACCAAGCATGATCCTCTAGGGGCGCTGGAGAGCCAAAAACTGCCATCAAAGCGTCGCCGATGTATTTGTCGAGAGTCCCTCCGTACTCGAATACGACATCTACCATCACTTCAAAATATTTGTTGAGCATCACTACCACTTCTTCGGCTTGCAATTTTTCCGTAAGTGTGGTGTAGCTGCGAATGTCTGAGAACAGTACCGAAACGTTTTTGCGCTTGCCGCCCAATCCGTGATCCCCTGAAGCTAACAGCGCTTCGGCTACTTCGGGGGTCATGTAACGGTACATCAAGTTTTTGATTTGCTTGGCGTCGCTGATATCTTCCATGACGACTAACGCGCCGTTGACCTTGTTGGGGTCAGTAGCGTCGGTCATTGAATTAATCGAGAGATTGATACTCTGTGCTTTTCCTTCCAAGGAAAGCAAAACTTGATCTGGGTAATACTGCTGGCGGTCGTTATCGTCTTCGGGAGACAAAGACGCATCGAACCATTTGGCAAAATCGCCTTTTTCTAACTTAATCAAATCCCGCACAGATTGACCTTCTGCTAATTCGGCATCGCTGACACCCAGTAATTTTTTGGCACTGGGATTGGTCGCTACTATATTCCCTTTTTTATCGGTAGAAATCACGCCGTTAGTCAAGGCGTGCAGCATATCTTTTTGTCTTTGTTCTTGCTGTTTGACTTCTGCAAACAGTTTGGCGTTTTGCAGGGCGACTCCTGCTTGGATGTTAAACGCCTTCATAAATTCCAGGTCGTTGCGATTGAAACTCGCTTTCCACTGATCGGGGGCGTGCGGCCAATCTTCCGGGTTGTAGCGGGGGAATTCTCCTTGTCTTTTTTTGTTGATTAGTTGAGTAACTCCAATCAATTTATGGTCTGCATTAAACACTGGCATACAGAGCATACTGCAAGTCCGATAGCCAAACTGCTGGTCGGTTTTTTGGGAAGTAGCTGAACGCAAGTCGTCGTACAGGTCAAAGGGAATCAGCAAGGGTTCGCCAGATTGGGCGACGATCCCAGCAAACCCCGCGTTACTGGATATTCGCAGTTCTTCTAAGACGCCATCTTTGGGAATTTTTGTCCAGAGTTGATTTCTGTCTTCATCGATTAGCCAGAGGGTGCTGCGATCGGCGTTCATCAGTTCTTGGGCCTGATCCATAACCCTTTTTAGGGTATCTTCTAAGTCTAAACTGCTCTGAGAAAGAGCGTTGACGGCGTTCATCAGCGCTGTCGCGGCCCGTTGTCTTTGAGTTGCTGCGTAAAAAGATTTAGAAGACTCTAGAATTAAGCGAATCGACGGGGCAAATTCTCGAAAAACTTGTTCGTCTTCTTGAGTAAAACCTACCTTATCAATCTGTGCTTCTAAAGTACCATAATGTTCGTGGTTGGGCTTGAGTTTATTAATCAGTTGAACGACTGCTACTAACTCTCCTGTTTCTTCGTTGATCAGGGGCATCGCCAGCATTGTATAAGTGCGATATCCTGTTCTTTCGTCAGTTTTTTTGGCGTTAGCCGAGCGGGGGTCGTTATAAAAATCATAAGGAATGTTCACCACTTTTTTCTCCGTGGCTACTTCTCCAGCAATGCCTACATGGGCGGGTACTCTGATCTCTAGGTTGTTGCCATTTTCGTCTTTAGCGACTCTGGCCCAGAGTTCATTTTTTTCGTCGTCTAATAAAAATATAGTGCTGCGATCGGCATTTAGCAATTCCCCTGTTTTGAGGGTAATCGACTGCAACATTTCGTTAAGGATGGCGTCAAATCCCTGGCTGTCCAGGATATTGTCGAGCATTCCCAGCGTTTGATTGACAACCCTCAGTTTTTCCTCTACTTCCCTGGCGACTCCTTTAAAACTATCCTTGTTTAGGGGTGCGAGGAAACTGGAGAAGTTTCCTTGGCTTTTGACGATTTGATTATTGCTAGAGGGATAATGAGAATGCTGTTCCTGATGATTTTCACTTACAGGAGTGACATCTATCACGTTTTCCATAGCTGACAGATTGGAAGATGCAGATTTCATAGACCTTTACAGAAGCTTAAGTGTAAGGGTTAGTCTCTAAGCTAGGACAGCGGGCAAGTTCATTGGTGAGTCACCTGTCGCACAAAACTCAAGTATGTGTGAAAGTATTTCCCAGTTTACAGAACTCCGGCCACAGGGCAAGGGCAATTCTGTTGGGATTGCTGGTGAACTGCTGGTGCGACGGTAACGCTGCTGTGGCATTGCTGCACTCTTTTTAGAGAATGCGAATCCTGTTTAAATAGTTTATTAACTGATTGTGACATCGTGCGTGCCTGGTTTAACTAGGTTCTGCTGGTCTCCGATCCGATCGCCCGCAGGAACGCGAATGCGTGCAGCAGGAAGGACTGCTGAAAGAGGGACGGCTTTGCGGGACTACTGGCAATTGTGACACCACCAGTTGCTACTGATGTGTGCCCTTATCTACACAATTGTGTTTTTTAACTAGAATTTCTGTCAATTTTTCTGTTCTTAGCTTTCATCCCGCGACTAAAATTACGGGGCTTTCAGCTTTTTTTGTAAAATTTGCGGTTGATATTTTTAGTGTAACCTCCGGCTCTGAAAAAACTCCGTTTTTTGACCCCCCGATCGGCTTGAGGGTATCGTCAGGGTTGAGCCGACTGAATTTTTCGCAATCCGGCGGCTTCGACGAGCAGGGATTCGGCGAAGGCGATGGCTTCTGTTGCTGAGCGGCCGCTGGCGAGTTGGGCGAGTTCTTCGCGCCGCTGCTCGCTGTTGAGGGCGGCAACTCTGACTACCGTGCGTTCCAATGGTTCGGAATTGGCTGCGGGTTCGTCGATACTCGGTTCTGCTTCGATCGTCTGTTTGTTGACGCGAAAATGAAAATCAGCCATCGCGGCGATCAGCGGCTGGTGGGTGACGCAGAGAACTTGGTGTTTGTCGGAGAGTTGGTAGAGTTTTTTGGCAATCGCGCCGGCGACTCTCCCGGAGACTCCGGCGTCAATTTCGTCAAAAATCAGCGTACCGGCGCTTTCTATTTGCGAAAAACAAGCTTTGACGGCGAGCAAAAAGCGGCTCATTTCTCCCCCAGAGGCGATCGCGCCCAGGGGTTGCAGGGGTTCGCCGGGATTGGGACTGAAACAAAAGGCGATTTGGTCGGCACCGCTAGCGGTTGGGGTAGAAGGCGAGAGCTCGACTTGAAATTGCACTTTTTCCATTGCTAACGGCTTAAGTTCTCCTACTAAGTGCGTTTCTAGTTTGAGGGCTGCTTCGCGCCGCAGGGTAGTGAGGTGGCTGCAAGCGTCTTTTAATTGCTGTAGGGCGGTCTGATATGCGAGCTCTAAGGCTTCCATTGACTCGCCTCCTTCTAAAAGTTCGTTTAGTTCGTTTTGAATGCTTTGGTAGTAGGCGATCGCCTCTTTGAGCGGCCCGTATTTGCGGCAAATTTGTTTGAGTTCGCGAATTCTCTCTTCTACTTCTTCGAGTCTTTCGGGATCTGCTTCTAATTGTTCGCCGTAGCTGCTAATTTGCCTGCTGGCTTCTGTGGCTTGAGCTAAAGCATCGCTGACCATTTCTAGGATTGGTTGCAACTGCACGTCGTAAACAGCCATGTCGCTTAAAATTACTTCGGCTTTGCTCAACAAGTCGGCGGCTGATGCGGTGTCGCCGTCGTTTTGGTACAGGGCTTGGTGGACTTGGTAACTCTGCTGCTGCAATTCGACGACGTGGCCCAGCCGGATTGATTCTTGTTCTAGCTGTTCGAGTTCGCCGGGGTCTTCGATGTGGGCTTCGCCGAGTTCTCGGACTTGGTATTCTAACAAATCAAGTCTTTGCAGCCGCTGCTGTTCCGACTGACGCCTGCGTTTGAGGGCTGTTTTGGCATTGCTGGCACAGATCCACGCGGCTGCGACGATCGATCGCGCTTCAGCGAGCTTTTTGCCGCCGTAGAGGTCGAGCCATTCTCGCTGGAGGGTTTCTTGTCCGAGGTGGACGGTTTGGCCTTGGGCGGTAATTTCGACCAGCCGATCGCGCAGTTGGTCCATTAACTGGCGGTTGACCAGAATTCCGTTCAAGCGGGATCTGGTGCGCAGATTACCGCTTGATGCGTTAATTTCCCGGCTGCAAACGGCTAAATTTCCGTCTATGGGTTCGATTTCTTGCTCGCCCAGCCACAAAGCTGTGGCTTTGTCCAATTCAAAGGTAGCTTCCAATATTGCCCGCGCTGCTCCGGTGCGAATCGATCGGCGATCGACTTTCCCGCCCAACACTGCATCGATCGCGTCTAGAATAATCGATTTACCAGCGCCTGTTTCCCCTGTAAATACGTTCAAACTCGGGCCAAATTCTAGATCCAGGCAGTCAATTAAGGCAAAGTTTTCTATTCTGAGGGATATTAACATGGGGAATTGGTAATGCGTAATTGGAATTAGTAATTGGTAATGTGTAATTCTAATTGAATTAGTAATTGGTAATTGGAAGCACTGCCGGGAAAATTATTAGTACCCAATAACAAATAACAACTGTCAACTGTCAACTGACCGAAAGTAATTATGTCCGTGCCCCCGGATTCATCCGTGGAGGTAGAAAAAAAGCTCCGAATCATCTTGTGCTCGCCCCCGGATTCATCCGTGGGGTCGAATCTAAAATCTAAAATCTAAAATCTAAAATCGATTGACTTCTGCTATAGTTTCAACCACCCAAACAAATCTCCTACCGTCAGCCGCAATTCTGCTGCCCAATCTGGAACAGGCAACAATTCTTCGGGTTTTGCTAAAATTTCCGCTTGCTTTCCCGGTGGATAAATTAATATCGAGCGTACCATCGGATCGATCGGCCAACCCATTTTAGTGCCGTTTTTCAGACAGTGTAAAATATTCCCAGTTACTTGAGTTTGACTCTGGCATGGAGACAGAATTTCAATTGTCCAATCTGGGTAAGTTTCAAATACATTAGCAACATCCCCATTTTCATCAACAGGTATTCTTTCCCAAGTAAATACTGTGACATCTGGCACAATTGATCGACCGCCAAAAATACACCGAAATTCAGGAAAAGCTAAGGCAATTTTCTGATTTTTAACTGCCACATTAATAGCTGGGACTAATTCACATAGAATTCGGCTATGTTTTCCTTGTGGCATAGGCTTTTGGATGATTTTACCGTTGATATATTCGCTAGCTGGTTCTGTTTCTGGCTGTTTTAGAAACTCTGACAAACTTAGTGTTTTTGTTTCTTGTATTTGTACCATTTTTTACTCCTTCTATTCGAGTAAACCCAAGTGTTTTCTAGCAGCCACCGTTACCATTCTTCCGCGACTTGTCCGCTGCAACAATCCGATTTGCATTAAATAAGGTTCGTATACATCCTCAATGGTTTGAGTATCTTCTCCTGTAGAAGCTGCGAGGGTTTCTAAGCCCACTGGACCGCCGTTAAAGTTCTCAATCATTGCTGTTAAAATCCGCCGATCTGTCCAATCTAAACCTAGCGGATCGACGTTGAACAGTTCTAGGGCTACTGAGGCAACTTCTGCATCAATTGGCTTTAAATTTTTGACTTCGCTGTAGTCTCTAACTCGCCGCAGCAAGCGGTTAGCGATCCGGGGCGTTCCGCGAGATCGGCGGGCAATTTCTGCGGCTCCTTCTGGGGTGATTTGAGTGTCTAAAACTTGGGCGCTTCTTTGGATAATTAGACTGAGTTCGTCTATTTCGTAGTAGCGCAATCTTTGGATCAAGCCGAAGCGATCGCGCAGCGGAGAGGTCAGCGACCCGACTTTTGTGGTTGCTCCTACTAAAGTAAACGGTTTCAGGGGTATGCTGCGGATTTTCGCGCTTTTGCCTTGACCGATCGTAATATCTAACCGACAGTCTTCCATCGCCGGATAGAGAATTTCTTCTGTAACTTTAGATAAACGGTGAATTTCGTCAATAAACAGCACGTCGCCTGCTTTGAGGTTGATCAGCAATCCGACAATATCTCGCGGTTTTTCTAAAGCAGGGGCGGTGGTAATTTTGCATTCAACTTCCATTTCTGCTGCTAGAATTAGCGACATTGTGGTTTTACCCAACCCTGGAGGCCCGTATAGTAACAAGTGATCCATCGGTTCGCCGCGAGATTTGGCGGCTGCAATTGCGATCGCCAAAACTTCTCTCAAGTCTTTTTGCCCGATGTATTCTGCTAAGCGTTGGGGTCGGATTTTGTCGTCTTGTTTGCTGTTGATTTCGTCGGGTAGTTCTTGCGATTCTAGCAAAGATTCCGCCTGGGGTTTGGCGGCTTTTTTGCGGCGGGTCGGGGCTATGTCTTCAGGTAGATTTGGATCGGGGGGCTGTTGTTTGGAGGAGATAATAGCCATATTTATTTGCGATCGGGCAGCGGGAAGTGTTTACAATTGTTAGCAGATTCTTTAAAATTATTGAGCTCGTTATGAGTATTCCATCTTCTTTACTAGCATCGGAAAGCATAACTTTTGAAGGGGCGATCGAGCTGACTCAATCTTTACTGTCGTTCATGGAGGCCGATCGACTTTTACAGGCCGACATCGAGCAAGCTGTGGCTTCTCTGGTGAAAACACAGAACGGTGCTAGGGGGTTTTTTGTCACCTATCTAACGGACGACCGACAGGAGGCAGATCGCCCGTCACCCGGAGTAGTCGAGGCGCTGCGATCGGCTCCTGAGATCGTAGCAGAACTGCTGGTGAAAAATTTGGCGATGTCGGCGGCAATGGTCGTGCATCATTCGCGCCAGCAAAAGGAGGAAATGGCGGCCGATTCTGCTAGAGTGCAGGAGCGATCGCGCAATTTAATTCAAATCCTGCAAATGCCGGCCTGTCAAACTATAGGGTCGCAAATGCTAGAAAGTTTGCAGAATGCCAACGGCGAGTACGAAGAATTTTTCCGGCGGTGGGGCTACGACGACGAGCAAAAACTAGCGATCGGTTCGGCAGTGCGATCGGCGATCGGCTAAAATAACATCCTTCGCCAGGGTGACAGGTGCTTGATCAAAACGACGGGGCTGTGGAATAATTGCGGTTTAGTAAAAGCTGCACAATTGTAGCTTGAGTTGATTTAGGTGTGAAGGTAGTGAACGAGGGCGAAAAAATTGCTGAGAACGGTGAAAGGAGTTGCCCAAAAAGCCCGAAGGGTAAGCAGCAGGCTGCCCGCAAGTACGCCCCGGCGCTGGGCGAAGCTGAATCTGCTGGGAACATTGGTGCGCCGGGACTTGGAAGCTCAATACAAAGGCTCGATTCTGGGCAATTTGTGGCCGCTGCTGAATCAGCTATCGCAATTAGTGATTTACACATACGTATTTTCGATCGTCCTCAAGGTAAAGCTCAGCCTTGCAGGGTTCCCGGAAAACAGCGACATTACATTTGGAGTCTGGCTGTTTGCAGGTTTGCTGCCTTGGACTGCCTTCACCAGCGGTTTGATCAAGTCGGGAGTATCGGTGGTGGGACAGCCGAATTTAGTGAAAAAAGTGGTATTTCCTCTCGGTTTGCTGCCCCTAGTGCCGATTTTTACAGCTTTTCTTGAAAGTTCTTTGGGTTTAGCAGCTTTGATTGTGATAGTAGCAGTGTCGTCGCAAAAGCTCAACGCTACTTTATGCTTGCTGCCGCTGGTGTGGGTGCCTCAGTTGCTGATAACTGCTGGTTTGGGATATTTGACAGCGGGCTTGACGGTATTTTTGCGAGACATTCCTCAGACATTAGGTGTTATTCTAAATTTTTGGTTTTATTTGACGCCGATCGTCTACCCGGCATCAATCATCCCCCAAGAGTGGCGAGTGTGGATATTTTGGCTGAATCCAATGGCCGCCATCTCGGAGGTTTATCGAGACCTCATACTGCTTGGAGAAGTTAAGCATTGGGGCGAATGGGGTGTCGCCACGCTAATTTCTGCTGCTATATTTTGTGCGGGTTTTGGGATTTACCGACGTTTGCGTCCCGCTTTTGCTGACGTGCTGTAAATTTGTTTTAGATCCAAAGTCAATTCTTCAATCTAAAATCGCAATCAAGGTGTTTGCAGCATCGGAATGCAAGTCCTCATAAAAATCAGAGGACGATCGTACTCACTACAAACCTATTTTTCCTTCGAGCGGGCATAATATCAATCTAAAATCTAAAATCTCAAATCGGATGACAGAAAATGTAATTTCATTAAAAAATGTTTCCAAATGCTTTAAGCGGTACGATCGTCCAGGAGACCGCTTAAAGGAAATTATTTACCCCAGCAAAAAACTCGCTGACGAATTTTGGGCCCTGCACGATATCAATTTAGAAATTCCTCAAGGACAAACTCTGGGAATCGTCGGCCGCAACGGTTCGGGAAAAAGCACTCTCCTGCAAATAATTGTCGGGACGCTGACTCCTACCGCAGGAAGCGTAGATGTTAAAGGCAGAGTCTCCGCTTTGTTGGAACTCGGAAGCGGGTTTAACCCGGAATTTACCGGGCGGCAAAATGTGTTTTTCAACGCTCAGTTACTGGGATTCAATCAAAAACAAACTGAAGAAAAGTTTGACGATATCGCTGCTTTTGCTGATATTGGGGATTTCATAGAACAGCCAGTCAAAACTTATTCTAGCGGTATGTTTGTCAGGCTAGCTTTTGCCGTTGCGACTAGCGTAGAGCCAGATATTTTGGTGGTTGACGAGGCGCTTTCGGTGGGCGACGAAGCTTTTCAACGCAAGTGTTTTGCCCGCTTGCAAAGCATTCAAGAAGGTGGCGGAACGATTTTATTTGTTTCTCACGCTGCTACTTCTGTGGTGCAACTTTGTACCTCTGCGATTTTAATGGATAGCGGTGAATTGCTGCTCGCTCACACTCCGAAGGTAGTAATTTCTAAGTATCAAAAGCTGATTTATGCCGACCCGGATCTGGTTCTGGGATTGAAGTCAGATATTCGAGCTCTGAACCAACTGACCAAACAGGAAAGTCAAGACCAGCTTCAGGATGCTAATTTAGACAGCACAAAGACGGAAGTTAAACCGGAGCAACATCTCTCTAAACCCAAGGAATATTATGATGAATTTTACGATCCGGGGATGATACCGTCGAATACGGTAAGGTATCCGTCTCGCGGCGCGGAAATTATCAACCCCCACATCGAGACGCTGAAGGGAAATCAGGTAAATCACTTGATCGGTCGTCAAGATTATATTTACACTTACTCTGTCACTTTCTCCCGGTCAACTTCCAAAGTTAGGTTTGGAATGTTGGTTAAAACAATTAGCGGTTTTGAGTTGGCGGGTGCTTCTTTGAAGGCTTCTACTCAGTCAGTTAGGTATGTGGAAGCGGGAACGACAATTGTAGTGAAGTTTCAGTTTAAATGTTTGCTGAATCCCGGGGTTTATTTTCTGAATGCTGGGGTTGTGGGAACGGTAGATGGAGATTTAACTTATCTGGATCGCTGCGTTGATGTGGCGATGTTTAGAGTTCAGTCTTGTACTGAGTCCTGCGGTAACGGCATCGTTGACTTGCTGATCGAACCGTGTTTAACTGTGGTTAATGCTGACACTCTAGTGAAAGAGGAGTCAACAGAGGTTATCTAAAATCCTGTAAAAACAATGAACGATATCAATTTAGATTTAGTCAAAAATCCCGTAATCAAAGCATTTATTCAAGATCAAACTAAGTTTCCCGAAAATTTTAAATTGAATATCTGCGAAGACGATGAAATGTATTTGTTCAGCTTGAACAACGTTAAAGACGATCGCGATCGGGCTTTGGTGCGCTACTATTCGATCGGGCGTCGCATCTTGGATACGGTTAAACAAGTTGTGGATTGGCATTTTGGCAGTTTTGAAAATGTACCCTCTTTTCTAGATTTTGCCTGCGGTTACGGTCGATTTACCCGGTTTTTGATTCAGGAAATGCCGCCGGAACGAATTTGGGTTTCTGACATTTATGCTAACGCGGTTAAGTTTCAAACTGAATACTTGGGCGTCAACGGTATTGTCTCGACGGGAAAACCAGAAAATTATTTAATTGACCGCAAGTTTGACTGTATTCTGGCTAATTCTTTTTTCAGCCATATGCCGGAAAGAACTTTTACCAGTTGGTTGCAAAATCTGTACGATTTGTTGACTCCTAGTGGCATTTTGATGTTCAGCGTTCACGATGAGTGTTTGCGCCTAGCTGATATAGAAATGCCGGCCAACGGTATTTTGTTTAGTCCTCAAAGCGAAAGCCAGTCTTTAGATAAGGAGGAGTACGGCACAACTTATGTAACTGAAAAGTTTGTGAGAGAATGTGTCGAGCGAGTTAGCGGAGGCAAAGCTTTTGTTCACCGCATCAAAAAAGGCATATGCAGATTTCAAGATTTGTATGTTGTCACAAATGAGCTAGTTAGAGATTTTTCGGAGTTAAAATTCAATCACCACCCGGAAGGATATATTGATGTTGCTGCTTTTACTAATAAGGAGAATTTGTATCTGGAAGGATGGGCGGCGGATGTGAACCTCGACGGTCGAATTGAGGAGCTGCAAGTGCTGGTAAACGGCGAGGTTGTACAGAGGTGCGAGCCTTTTTACGATCGCCAGGATGTGGCTGGATATTTTGAAACTGATGTGGCTTTGCAGTCGGGTTGGAGCTGTTATTTACCAAAAAACACTGTAGGGCTGGAGGATGTGTTAACAGTCAAAGCAATCAATAACTACGGTTGGGAATGGATTCTGGAAAATAGCACTGTGAAATCGCTGGTTAATCAAAGGCAATCGCAGTCTTTGTTGGGGTCTACTCAAACCAAACTCAAATTACTCGAAACTCAGTTAGCGTCAGCTAGGATAGAATGGGAGCAAAGCCAAAGTAACTTAATGATTACTCAAACAAAGTTGGAAGAATCTCAAACAAAGTTGCAAGAAACTCAAAATCAATTAGTTTCAGCTCAAACGCAATTGGAGCAAACTCAAAATCAGTTAGTATCTGTGCAAATGCAGTTGGAGAAAACTCAAAATCAACTCATGAATGTCAAGCAAGAATTAGAGCAAGCGAAGTGTCGGGTTTTGGCAATGGAAAGCAGCAAGTTCTGGAAACTGAGAAGCGCGTGGTTTCAAGTCAGGCGATCCCTGGGCGTAGCGGGAGAGTAGCGAGTAAATTTGGTGTGGGAATTAGGGCGAGGGAGATAAATTGTGAGTACAAATGACAGCAAACCGTCGGTTTTTATTGTTACCGGAATGCACCGTTCCGGTACGTCTTTAACAGCTTCTTTGTTTCAAAAAGTCGGGGTTGATATTGGCAAAAAGTTAGTGGGCCCGGCAGACGGAAATGTGAAAGGTCATTTCGAGAATGTTGATTTTGTGGAGTTTCACAAAAGTGTTTTGCGATCGCACGGTATTGATGAACTCGGCTGTACGTTTGAAAAAACGATTCCGGTAGCAGCAGAATACGTGGAAATGGCCAAAAGGGCGATCGACCAAAATCAACTTCCTCACAAACATTGGGGTTGGAAAGACCCGCGAACAGCCCTTTTTTGGGATTTTTGGCTGACTTTGCTTCCCGAAGCTAATTTTATCTGTGTTTATCGATCGCCCTGGGAAGTAGTCGATTCCCTTTACCGCCGGGGAACGGATGTCAGCTTGCTGCAAAATCCCGCAAAGGCAGTAAAAATGTGGATTCACTACAATCAAAAAGTTTTAGAACTTTACGAACGTTTTCCCCATCGCTGTCTCCTAGCAAACGTTTACCCCATCGGCAATACTCCCGAACTTTTCCTCGATCGAGTCAACGAAAAATTTAATGTTAACTTAGGTGCAATACCTGCCGACAATTTTGAAGAATCTTTATTAGTCAACGATATTGTTAACAGTCACAGACCGAGTTTAATCGAAAAATATTTTCCCGAAGCATTAGAATTATATGAAGTTTTGGAAACCCAAGCTGGCAATCTCAGCAGCGAATCGAAAGGTGCGATCGATCGAGTTATTAATTTCCCCGCATCTCCAGTCTGGCCATTTGAAGATTGGCTAAAAATCCGCTTGCTGGAAAAACAGCAAAAAACTAGCTCTTCCGAACTCAAACAGTGGCAAGAACAATTTCACCAGGCCCAGGCGAAAGTGTTGGGGTTAGAGACAGAATTAGGAGCAACTCAAGTACAGCTTGCAGGCAAAGAATCAAATTTTCAAGAAGCTTTAGCAAAACTCCTCGGATTAGAAACAGAATTAGGACAAACTCAGGTACAGCTTGCAGGCAAAGAATCGCAATTTCAAGAAGCTTTAACAAAAGTCTTAAAATTAGAAGCAGAATTAGGGCAAACTCAGGTACAGCTTGCAGGCAAAGAATCGCAATTTCAAGAAGCGTTAGCGAAACTCCTCGGATTAGAAACAGAATTAGGACAAACTCAGGTACAGCTTGCCGGGAAAGAATCGCAATTTCAAACAGCTTTAGCGAAAGTATTAGAATTAGAAGCAGAATTAGGGCAAACTCAGGTACAATTTGAAGAGAATGAATTTATATTGCAGCAAAAGTTAGCTGAGTTACTTCAGTTAGAAACAGCACAAAGTCAAACTCAGGAAAGATTAAAGGATACTCAGGAAAAATTAGAACAATCCCGACAGGAAACTGAAAATTTTCGGGCAGAAATTGCTACAATCAAGTCTTCTAGATGGTGGCAAGTGAGAGAAAAATGGTGGGAAGTTCAGCGCAAAATACGCGAATTGTTCCCTAAATTTATTTTTTCGTTAGATCGACCCACTACTTGGCAAGTTTGTGATTCCAACCTGCTAATTGTCGGCTGGGTTTTTCACAAAAAAAGAGAGACTACAGCAGTCCGCGCCAGAATAAAAGACCAGAGTTTCGCAGGCGTTTACGGCATAGATAGAAGTGATATAGCGCTAGCACACTCTAATATTCCGGCTGCGAAGAAATCAGGTTTTACAATTCAATTGGAAGCGCCTGCAGGACGGCACGAAGTGCTACTGGAAGCGCAAGACGATCGAGGTAAATGGCATTTGTTGGCAGCTTATCCGCTGTTAGTTTCAACTATTCAAGCATCCTTAGATGTACCGGTGGTGTGGGAACAGCGTCAGGGTCAAATTTTGTTTGCTGGTTGGTGCTGCCACCACGATCGCAAAATTGCTAAATTAAGCTTGTTGTGCGGCGATACTTCTGTAGAATGCGCCTACGGTTTGCGGCGAAAAGATGTCGGCGAAGTGTTTCCCGACTGGGTTAACAGTTCGGAAAGCGGTTTTGAGGCCCTTGTCGATTTGCCTCCTGGCGAATGGCACGTTTCTCTGCAAGCTGAGTTAGAAACCGGGGAAATTTTGTATTTTCAAGCGCCGAAAAAATTGACTGTGCGGCGGTACCATATCTGGCAGCGAAGTGCAGATAAGTTTGACGAGTTATCGAGGTTTACAGCCGCAATTCAGCAGCGGGCGAAGGAGAGAAAACAGCGTCTCGGCAGAATTGTGCCCCTGCCCTGGGAAATTGTGAAAGTGATCCGCCAGTTGGGGAAGATTTACCGCCAGCAAAAACAGTTTAGTGCGCCGGGAGATTTACTGCCGCCTGCGGGTTTTGTGGTGCCTCAACCCATTGATAGATATGACGCATGGCTGGAGGTGAATCAGTGGAACGATCGCGCGCGCGATTACTTAATTTCTCGGTTAAAATCCTGTCGGGAACCCCTGCCAAAAATTTCGGTAGTAATGCCAGTTTACAACCCGCAGATAGATTTTTTAGAAAGTGCGATCGCTAGCGCGATCGATCAAGTTTATCCAAACTGGGAACTCTGCATTGCCGACGATTGCAGCACCGATTTCACTGTGGCTGAGACTTTGAAAAACTGGGCCCAAAAGGACGATCGCATCCGCATCACATTTCGTACAGAAAACGGCAACATCAGCGCAGCAACCAACAGCGCCGCCGCCCTCGCAACAGGCGACATCATCCTGTTTTTAGACAACGACGACGAACTAACTCCCGACGCATTAGGCGAAGTCGCCCTATATTTTGCAGCGCATCCAGCCACCGATTTTCTCTATTCCGACGACGACAAAATCGACACTAAAGGTCGCCGATTCGCCCCGCAATTCAAACCCGAATGGTCGCCGGAACTGCTGCTTTCCTATATGTATCTCGGTCATTTGTGCGCTGTCAGAAGACACATTTTTGAAGAAATAGGCGGTTTGCGGATAGGTTTTGAAGGCTCGCAAGATTACGATTTTGCCTTGAGAGCAACCGAAATTTCTCGCCGCGTCGCGCACCTGCCGCTAGTGCTGTATCACTGGCGAACCGCACCCGGTTCTACAGCCATATCTGGGGCAGCAAAACCCGCCAGTTTTGCCGCAGGTCAAAAAGCCATTCAAGACGCACTAAACCGCCGAAAAATTAACGGCAATGTCGCTCAGCACGCATGGGCAATTAAAGAAAATCTGGGCATATTTGCCCATGATTTCCCGGATAACGGCCCATCAGTAACGCTAATTATTCCTACTAAAAATCAGCTCAAATTGCTGAAAGCCTGTCTGGATTCTCTAGAAACTACAGCATACAAAAATTATCAAGTTGCAGTCATCGATAACGAAAGCGACGATCCGAAAACTCTGGAATATTTAAAGGAATTAACTTGCCAAGTTTTGCGCATAAAAAATCCTGACGGCAAGTTTAGTTTTGCAGCAATTAACAACCGCGCTGCGGAACAAGTTGATAGCGAATATGTATTGTTTTTGAACAACGATACTGAAGTAATTAACCCGCGCTGGTTGAGTCAAATGGTGGGATATGCTCAAATTCCCGCAGTGGGTGCAGTCGGCGCGCGGCTTTTATATCCTGACGGCAGAATTCAGCACGCGGGCGTAATTCACGGGCTGCATCACGGCTTGGCGGGTCACGCTTTTAAGCTGATGAACAGCGACAATCGAGGCTATCTTTCTCAAGCGATGGTGACGCGAAATTACTCTGCGGTAACAGCGGCTTGCATGATTACTCCGCGTCAATTGTTCTTAGAATTGGGCGGTTTTGATGAGGAGAATTTTGCTGTTGCTTACAATGATGCAGATTACGGATACCGACTGTTAGAACGGGGTTATCGGTGCGTATATTGTCCCGATGCGGAGTTGTTGCACAAAGAGGGAACTTCTAGGGGTTTTACCGACAATCCTCAAGAAGTGGCGGCTTTTAGGCGCAAGTACGCGGGGAAAAATGACAGTTTTTACAGTCCGCACTTGTCTTTAGAAGATGAGTATTTTCATATTCAACCTCGACGGGTTTTTATGAAGGAAGAAGAGAGAAGGAAGAAGGAAGAAGGAAGAGGGAAGAAGGAAGAAGGAAGAGGGAAGAAGGAAGAAGGAAGAGGGAAGAAGGAAGAAGGTTATACATTGGAAGTTTCCGATTCTGGTTTGTTGGTAGCAGAAGCAGAGAATTTGATTCATCGTGTTAAGGTTTTGATGTGCAGCAATTCGCTGGATTTTACAGGGGCGCCACTGCATCAGTACGAAATAGCCGTGAAATTGGCGGCTGAGGGTGCGATCGAGCCGATCGTACTTTGCGTAACAGACGGGCCGCTGCGTCAAGCTTACGAACAGCAGGGAATTGAAGTAATTGTGCGCGAAAATCCTCTCGAACACATCTATCAGCGCGATGCTTACGATGAAGCCATCCGCAGTTTTAGCACAGAAATTGCCAGTTTAAAAGTAGATGCAATTTATGCCAATACTTTAGAAAACTTTTTTGTAGTTGATGCGGCGCACCAAATGGGAATTCCTGTGGTGTGGAACGTGCACGAAAGCGAACCTTGGCAAACTTATTTTAACAGGTTTGGTTCGGAGATTGCGGCGAGAGCTTTAGAGTGTTTTCGCTTTCCTTACAAAGTTATTTTTGTGGCGGATGCCACGCGGGACAGGTATTTGCCTCTCAACAGCCACCACAATTTTACCGTGATTCACAACGGCTTAGATTTGAGCAAACTGGAAAATTCGGACAATTGTGAATTGGCTAGAAAAAGTTTAGGTGTTGCAGCGGAAGATGTGGTTATTTTGCTGCTGGGAACGGTATGCGAACGCAAAGGACAGCAGGATTTAGTTAAAGCACTTTCACTTTTGCCTGACAAATGGCACAATAAAATTAAGTGTTTTATTGTGGGCGATCGCCCGAGTATTTACAGCAATAAATTAGCCGAGTTGGTGGGAGAATTGCCGCAAGAGTTGCGGCAAAGGGTGACAGTAGTCCCGGAAACTGGGGAGACTGGAAAATATTACAAAGCGGCCGATCTTTTTGTTTGCACTTCTCGCGTCGAAAGTTTTCCGAGAGTAATTTTGGAAGCGATGGCTTGCGATTTGCCAATTATTACAACGCCGGTTTTTGGGATAAAAGAACAAGTGCGGCCTGGAATTAACGGTTTGTTTTATACGCCCGATCGCCCGGATGAATTAGTTGCAGCTTTGATTAGTTTATTGGAGGATAAATCATTGCGGCAGCAGTTAGCTGAAAACGCTAAATATGTCTTGGATTCACTGAATACTTTTGAGGAGATGACTCAAGCTTATGCAGAGATTTTCTGCGAAGCATATTTCAGCAGTCATCAGTCATCTGACAGTACCAGCGCGCCGCGCAGTCAAGCGCGGTAAACTACCTCGTAGATTTTTGGCAGGATTTGATATAATTTGCCAAGACTTGCGGAACATATTTAAAATTGAGCCATCAATACTATAAAACAATCAAAAATGAACGATGAAAAAATGACCGATCGCCCAAGAGTAGATTATGAAAGGGCATGGGACAGTTACGCCCAACAGTGGCAAAAAACTAATGCCGAACTTGCCCATATTGGCGACGAATGGATAGGTAAAGCTGCCGGCGCCGCCAACTCCTTAGCCGAATACGAAGCGCTAATAGAACAGCAATTTATTGCACCGTACATCAAAAAAGAACATACGGTTTTAGAAATTGGTATCGGCGGCGGAAAAACAGGTTCGCTGCTGCTGAAATATTGCGATCGGCTAATTTGTGCCGACATTTCCAGTCAAATGCTGCAAGCGACACGATCGCGCTTGGGAGACGATCGCGTTTCTTACGTCAAACTCGACGGTTTAACATTAGACGGCATCCCTCCAAGTTCAGCCGATGTCTGCTTTTGTTACGATACAATGGTACACGTAGAGCCTGTAGATATATTTAACTACCTGACTCGAATTCCCAAACTGCTGCGGGGCGATCGAATTTGCGTGTTTCACCACACAAATATTTTTAGCGAATTAGGGTGGCAAAAATTCGCCAGCGAGTGGGACAAAAACTTGCTAGGGCACAGAGACGGCACAGCATTTTCAGTTATGACTGATACAATTATGGAAAAATTTCTCAACCATTTAAACTATCAAATCATCCTGAAAAATACATCTTCCGTACCGCGAGATTGCGTCTGGATCTGCAAAGCACCAACACCCAATGAATAAAACCAAAGCTTTTTAGCCGAATCAAAATATTTTATTTCAACTAACAACAGTCAACAGTCAATCGATTTTAGATTTTAGATTTTAGATTGTTATCAGTCAACAGTCAACAGTCAACAGTCAACAGTCAATCGATTTTAGATTGTTATCAGTCAACAGTCAATCGATTTTAGATTTTAGATTTTAGATTGTTATCAGTCAACAGTCAACAGACAACAGTCAACAGTCAACAGTCAACAGACAACAGACAATGAAAGCATTATTTCTCCATCCCAACTTCCCCGCCCAATACCGCCACATTATCACGGCTTTAGGCGCAGAACCCAAAAATCAAATTGTTTTCGGCACTAAAAACGAGCGCCCAGAGTGGAACATTCCCGGCGTTCGCAAAGCAGCATTTACACCCAGCCGCGAACCCCACCCGCAGACTCACCAATACGTCCGCCCCTTAGAAAGTGCCGTCATCTACGGACAAGCCGTATTTAGAATGGCAGAACAACTCAAAGCAGACGGTTTCGTACCCGATATTATCTGCGGACATTCCGGTTGGGGGCCGACATTGTTTGTCAAAGAAGCATTTCCAAATACGCCACTTTTGTGTTATTTCGAGTGGTTTTATCATGCTATTGGTTCCGACGCAGATTTCGACCCAGCGGAACCTTTAACAGTTGACGATATGGCCAGAATTAGAATCAAAAATGCGCCGATTTTGATCGATTTATACTCTTGCGATTGGGGTTTGTCGCCGACTTATTGGCAGCGATCGCAATTCCCGCCAGAATTACAAAAGAAATTGTCCGTCCTCCACGACGGCGTAGATACCGATTACTTCAAACCAAACCCCGGTGCTAAACTGGTCTTGCCTAACTTAGACTTGTCTGGCGTTGATGAAATTGTCACCTACGTATCGCGGGGAATGGAACCTTACCGGGGTTTTCCCGAATTCATTGAGTCGATCGCCTACGTACAAGAACGCCGCCCCAACTGTCACGTCGTAATCGTTGGTTCAGAAAGAGTTTGTTACGGTCGTTCTTTACCCAACGGCGAGTCTTACAAAGACTATATGCTCAAAAAAGTGCCGCTAGATTTGTCGCGAGTTCACTTTGTCGGCCCCCTACCTTACGGACTGTATTTAAAAGTAATTCAAGCATCCGACGTACACGTTTATTTAACCCGACCTTTTGTGCTATCTTGGTCAATGATTGAATCTCTATCAACGGGATGTTTAGTAATAGGTTCCGACACCGGGCCGGTGAGAGAAGTTATCCGCGACGGAGAAAACGGTTTGCTAGTCGATTACTTCTCGCCCAAACAAGTAGCCGATCGCATTGATGAAGTTTTAGACCATCCTACCCGCATGGCAGAAATTCGCGTCAAAGCCCGTCAAACAGCATTAGAACAATATAGTTTAGCTAAAATGCTGCCGCAACATTTACAACTGATCGAGCAAGTAGCAAATCGTTCGATGCCGCCCACAGTTGGTATGCAACCAGAACGGGAATTAGCAGCATCTTTTGCAGTGAGAATGTAGCAATAAAGTTGGTCGGGACGAAAGCCCTCGTCACAAGCGTTCCTGTGCGACTACACCGGACAGGAACACCAACTAGACGATAAACATCAGAACATCTGGACGTTTTAGTTGCCCAATTAAATATTTTGACAGCAATCCGTCATATCATGTCTGGTCGATTACCAGACATCAGGTAGGGGCGGGTAAACCTGCCAATATCTGCCAACAATCTCCAATCTCAAAAACCCGCCCGACCGGGATATTATGGTCAATCGATCGTCCATGATATCAATCCCTTCTAGGATACTCGGAAACTACCTTCGATAGCAATAATCTAATCCTCTAAAATCACTTCTGCATCTTGTGTTGCTTGAGAACTTTAGCTGGGCTGACAAATGAAATGCCCTGAGAAGAAGAGGTACTAATCATGACAGCTTCAATGACAGGCTCATAAACCGTTTTTTCTGCAACCCACTCCACAATAAAGTTTGCACCTGAGCCTCCACTTGTATCATCTGCAGCAATGAAAAAATCTGTGGAAGCAAGCGGCTTGAGTTCTACAGGACTCTTAATATCCTGCCTAATCAATTTCCCATCGGTATCGTAGTAACGCACAGAAGTGATAATAATAGAATTTGTCAGATCCGTATTGCGGATACTGAGCGTGGCTGACAAATTCATCACATTATTTTGGCTGTTGTAGTGATAAATATGCGAGTAAATAGGGACATATACGGTTTGTCCCATCACAACTTTTGTTTTATCTAACGTGACTGTTCTCAGTGAGGTTTCACGTTTTATATCAGGTTGTTGCCTTTGTGAGGTAGTTTGGTCCCAACAAGAGGTAATGACGATCGCCCCGATCGCCCAACCAACCCAGAAATGCTGTTTCAGCTTCATCGGCATCCATCCAAATACACCACATACATTGCAGTTACGCCTGCAGCAGAGTGCACTTTCTCGTTTGAGGCGGCTTAGCGATAAGGTTTGAGCGGCAGTTCAATCTGAAACGTTGAGCCTTTGCCCACTTCACTCGTAACATGAATTTTTCCACCGTGGGCCTCGACAATCTGTTGGACGATCGCTAACCCCAGTCCAAATCCACCACTATCGAGCGATCGCTCAGTGTCCACCCGATAGAAGCGATCGAAAATATAGGGCAAGTCCGCTTCTGGAATGCCGATGCCCGTGTCGAGTACCTGAATGATTGCCCAGCCTGGATGGGAAATTAAGCGTAATTGTACCATTCCTCCAGCAGGCGTGTATTTACAGGCATTGTTGAGCAAGTTTTCGACTACCTGCCTTAGCAAATCAGGGTCAGCCCACAATTCGCTCCGCTGCTGAGAAGGTTTGTAGGTTAGTTTGAGGTTTTGAGATTGTGCAAGCGGAGCGAACTCGGTTGCTAAATTGCCCAGCAGATCGTTGAGATTGAGTAACTTGAGCGATTCAGGCACAAGCCGTCCTTGATGACGGGCCAACAGCAGCAAATTATTCACCAGCAGTCCCATTGATTTGGCACTGTCTACAATGTTTTCCAAGGGGGGGTGGTAGCGCGAGTCATCAGTCGCAATCATTAACCCAAGCTGGGCATTGGTGAGGATGGCAGAGAGGGGCGATCGCAACTCGTGAGAAGCATCGGCTGTAAAGCGCTGAAGCTGTTGATAGGCTTGCCGAATCGGTTGCATGGCCCGCCCGCTGAGAAACCAACCTGTGAGGGCAATTAAGGCCAGTGCGATCGGGACGGCGAGAGTTAGGACAATCTGAAGCTGAGTCAGCCTGTTTTGAGTTTCTGTCAGGGGAGTTGCCACCTGAAGATAGCCAAGCACCCCGGTTCTGCCTTCGACTGGCAATGTCACCTGACGCAGCCAGATTCCTTGTCCCAAAAGTGGGTCAGTCGATCGAACTGTGAGATAACCAAAAGGCGTATTTAACTGCTCTGATGGAGGAGTCCCAAAAAAACGAACTAGCCGCCTTTGTGCGTTATACCAGCGCACATAAATCAGATCTTCTGCAAGGGGATGAGACCCAGTGCCTAACAAGGGGACATGACTCAGATCGACCTGGTTCTGGTTTTGGCGAACTTCATAATACACGCTGGCAGCCATGACTCTAGTTTTGTCATAAAGCAGTAGGTCAAGGGCTTCTAGTTTATCTTTTATCTCAATCTGATAAATTGCCCCCGCAAACAGCACGAGAATGCTTCCCATTGAAAGGGTGAACCAACGAGCCAAATTGCGACGACTTTGATTAAACACGGCTTGCTTTTACGATCGTTACTTTTCAGGGGAAGTGAGGCGATAACCCATACCGTAAATGCTCTCAATCCAGTCTGCCGATCCTACAGCCTGCAAGCGCTGGCGGAGTTTGCGAATTAGAACCGCGATCGCATTGCTCTCTGGTTGGGTCCCCCATTCCCACACAGCTTGTTCAATCTGATTCCGAGTCAAAACTTGCCGGGGATGGCGCATAAAATACTCGAACAACTGAAACTCTCGACTGGAGAGGGAAACGGTTGCACCTTTTCGCTCCACAGTCAGAGTATCGAGGTGGAGGTGCAGATCCTCAAGGCTGAGCGTATCTCCTTGCCAAAGGGGCGATCGCCGTCTTAAGGCCCGCACTCGTGCCATGAATTCAACCAAGTCGATCGGTTTCACCAGGTAATCATCTGCACCTGCGTCTAACCCGGTCACTTTTTCAGGCGTGGTGTCTCTTGCCGTGATCATCAAAATCGGCGCTGTTTTCCCTGCCGATCGATATTGACGGCAGAGATTTACCCCACTGATATGTGGCAACATCCAGTCCAAAATCAACAAATCATATTCTTTTTCTGATAACAGCCACTGTGCCGTCTCTCCATCTTTTACCCCATCCACACTATGTCCTGCTTGAGACAGCACTGTTTGAAGCGGCATCAGTTGCTTTGGGTCGTCCTCCACAAGTAGGATTCTCATATATTTCTTTTATTTAGCTTATAACATTTATATGCTGATGGAATTTACCTATTTTAAGCATTAATCTAAAAATGCCAACACTTGCTTTTTTTCTACTTGCAGCTTTAGGAGAAATCTCCGGGTGTTACGCTTTCTGGGCATGGGTGAGACTTGAAAAGAGTATTTTGTGGATTGTTCCAGGCATTTTAGCTTTAATCAGTTTTGCGCTTTCTCTAACTCAAGTCAATGCTTCAAATGCTGGAAGAGTATATGCTGCCTAGGTCGGTATTTACATTCTTGGATCTCTGGTTTGGTTGTGGCTCATCGAAGGAGTTAAGCCAGATAAGTGGGACTTGCTTGGTGTTACAATTTCCCTGATGGGAACCGCTGTAATTTTGTTCGGCCCACATCGCTAATCGGTGTTAATATCGAACTGGAACAGTTGACGCATCTCCCTTGAGTAGGATTTCAGCAGAGCGATCGCTCCACTAAATTGCAAATAGATCGCGGGCCAAGCGTTTAAAACAGATAGGTGTAGTATGTGGCAGGTTACTAAACGTTGGCTAAAAGCATCAGGCGCAGAATTTTGGTTGCCGCTACCGTTTGTGGCGATCGCCTTTTGGGTTGGTTCCAGTTTCCTAATGGCTCAAGAATTACAACAACCCAAGATCGTTAAAAATAAACTTCAGGCAGATACCCAGCTTAAAGCAACGGTGTCTGTCAATATATTGCTGATCAACGCGGTGATTAACCGAAAACAAGGAACAACCCAAGTTGCGGTAGAAACAGCAGAACCGATTTTGAAGCGATTGGAATTAGAATTGCCAATGACTGACGCAACCCAGATAGAGGCAGCGATCGCGCAAGAACTACAGTTATCGCGTCAAAATGTTCGCCAGTTAGTTCGTTACGAGATCGTTGACTAAGTTTATTGTTTCAATATTGCGATCGCATCCAGTCAAATAATGTCGGCAAATCCATAAGTTTCCTCGCCGCGATCGAGCAATTCCTCAAGCGGCAAGAAGCGCCAAATACTCTTGCCGCTTGAGGATTAAGAACTACTGAACGACGATTTCGTTATTTATGGAAACATTCGCTGCAGTTTGCCGAGCAATTTGTTCTGCCAATGATTTTTGTTCTGCCGTTTGAACGCGCCCTGTTAACACAATCGAATTATCCCGATCGTCTGCGTCTAAATCGAATTGCTTCAGGGTGGCATCGGAGTCTAAGGCCTCTTCTACGCGATCGGCAATATCGTCAATGTCTTGATTCTGAGCCGTCTGTGCGGGCGTGGTTGCAGGCGCAGGAGCGGTTGGAGCAGTCGTATTTCCAGTGGCAGTTGTGGGAGCAGAAGTAGATGGAACAGTTGTCTGTGAAGTATTGGGGGGGGTGCAAGCACCTAAACCCAAAATTGCAACTGTGCTGACACTGATTCCTTCCACAAATAGCTTTAATAATTGCATATTCTTTGTTTGTTTTGTTTGTTGTGAAACGCAATTTTGCCGATCTACCTCAGCATGAAGTCTTTTAGTCTTTCAACTTAACAAGTGAATGTACGATAGTTCATCCATCAAAAGGAATGCTTTTTACAACTCTATTAATAAAAGGCAACAATAAATCACATCTAGTGAACTAAGGTTGTCAAATCTATAAGTTATCTCAATCGGTTCTCTGCCTAAGTGTAGGAAGCAAATGTGATCCAAATGTGATCGACAGAAATCTATCGATCATTTTTCCCTCACTTTCATCAATGAAGCTAGAAACAAGACGAAATAACAGAGAAGCACTTGGCTTGACAAGAAACGTTATGACTGCAACCAATGTAGAAAAATTACTAGAACACTCTTGGCATCACCTCTCTGTCGAGAAAGTGGCTCGGATTTTAGAGACCGACCTGGAAATAGGCCTATCTTCCGACGTGTCAGCCCAACGGCGCGAGATCCTCGGTCCCAATCAACTAAAGGCTCAGAAGCCGCAAAGTGCCTGGTTGCGATTTTTGCAGCAACTGAATCAGCCGCTAATCTACATTTTGTTAGCTGCTGGGATAGTTACAGCATTTCTGAAAGAGTGGATTGATTCAGGGGTAATTTTGGGGGTGGCTCTGACGAATGCCACCATTGGTTTTGTTCAAGAATCAAAGGCAGAAAATGCGATCTCCGCTTTAGCAAAATCTGTTGCAACCGAGGCAACCATTCTCCGCCACGGTCAAAAGCAAGTGGTTTCATCCAGCGAACTGGTTCCTGGCGATCTCGTCTTGCTGTCTTCTGGGGATAAAGTGTCTGCCGATCTGCGCCTGATCGAAGTCCGTGACTTACAAGTCGATGAGTCAGCGTTAACGGGAGAATCTGTCCCCGTTGAGAAGGAATCCCGGGCGCTAGAGGCAGACGCTGCACTGGCCGATCGCACGAACATGGCGTATACCGGAAGCCTGGTAACGTTTGGACAGGGACGCGGACTGGTCGTCAGCATTGGCGAGATGACTGAGACCGGACACATCTCCCAACTCATGCAGCAAAGCACCGCACTGGAAACTCCACTGAGTCGCAAAATTGACAAATTTAGCAAAACCTTGCTCTATGTCATTTTAGGTTTGGCTGCCTTCACCTTTGCTGCAGGCATTGCCCAGAGATTTTCTTGGGTTGAGGTGTTCAAGGCATCTGTGGCGCTTGCCGTCAGCGCAATTCCTGAAGGCTTGCCCGCGATTTTAACGGTGACGCTGGCGATCGGGGTTTCCCGAATGGCAAACCAACACGCCATTATTCGCAAACTTCCGGCAATTGAGACGCTGGGCAGCACCACCGTGATTTGTTCCGACAAAACCGGAACCTTGACAGAGAATCAAATGACTGTTCAAGAGATCGATGCCGGTGGCAAGCGATATCGGGTTAGCGGTGGAGGATATGCACCAGACGGGGAAATTTCTGTAAACGGACATTCCGTTGACTTAACGAACGCGCCTGCCTTATATGAATGCCTGCAAGCAGGACTGTTGTGCAACGATTCGCATCTAGAAGTGCAAGATGGAAACTGGACTGTAGTCGGTAGTCCCACGGAAGGGGCGCTGGTTGCGGTAGCCCAAAAAGCGGGGTTAATTACTGAGAAATTGGAGGAATCGCTTTCCCGGATCGATACACTGCCGTTTGAATCTCAGTTTCAATACATGGCAACCTTACATGACGATCGTCCACAACGGTTGATTTATGTCAAGGGTTCAATTGAGGCAATTCTCAAGCGGTGTCGGCAGATGCTCGATGAAGAGGGAGAGGCGATATCTCTCAACAGGGCGCCGATCGAGCAAGCCGTGGAGAGGATGGCAAAAAAAGGGCTGCGAGTTCTGGCACTTGCCAAGAAAGTTGTACCCGCTGCTCAATCTTCTATTGACCATTCTGATATTGAGCAAGGGTTAACTTTTCTGGGGCTGCAAGGCATGATCGACCCGCCTCGCCCCGAAGCAATTCAAGCGATTCAAGCCTGTCGGTCTGCGGGAATTCAGGTCAAGATGATTACGGGCGACCATGCCAAAACAGCAGCAGCGATCGCGCACCAAATGGGACTGAATCAAACCCAAGAAGCTCCCGTTTTTACCGGTCAAGAACTCGCTCAAATGAATCAGCAGCAATTCGCCAATGCTGTGGAACAAAGCAGCGTGTTTGCTCGTGTAGCGCCTGAACAAAAGCTCCGCATTGTCGAAGCACTTCAGTCTAAGGGCGAGATTGTGGCGATGACTGGAGATGGAGTTAACGATGCTCCCGCCTTGAAGCAAGCTGACATTGGGGTAGCGATGGGCATCACGGGCACCGAAGTCACAAAAGAAGCAGCGGATATGCTGTTGACAGACGACAACTTTGCTTCGATCGAGAAAGCAGTTGAGGAAGGGCGCACGGTTTATAAGAATCTGCTGCGGGCGATCGCTTTCATTTTGCCAGTCAATGGTGGCGAGTCGATGACCATCTTGATTGCCGTACTTTTGGCAACCCCCCTACCCATTTTGCCAGTACAAATTCTCTGGCTGAATATGGTCAGTTCAGTTGCGTTGAGCTTACCGCTGGCATTTGAGCCGCCCTCTCCCGATGTCATGCAACATCCGCCTCGACCGGCCAATGAACCGCTTCTGTCTCGCAGGCTGACGGCTCGAATTCTGACAGTTTCGGTATTTAACTGGATTGCGATCTTTGGGATGTTTGAATGGATCGTCCAAACCACAGGCAACGAAGCTCTAGCCCGGACGATGGCAATTCAAGCGTTGGTTGCTGCCGAAGCTTTTTACCTGTTAAGCATTAGCCGCTTTGTTCCGGGGCTCGTCGCCAAACTGCGCGGTAAAGATGAATCAGTTAGCTATGCTGTGGCGATCGGCATTGGGGCTATTTTCATTCTCCAATTCCTGTTTAGCCAATGGGGCATTATGAATCAGTTATTCGATACTCAAGCTTTGAATACAATCCAAGGCTTAATTTGTATCGGATTCGGATTGCCAATGATTGCTTTGTCAGCTTTGCTAAAGCGTTTTGCACCTCTGAATTAATACTAAATCCTGGTTTGTCATCCTGTCGGTCGATCGGCGGTTGAAACCGCTCTTTGTCAAACAAAGTCGGCCTGAGCCGACTAAAGAATAACAGGATCTCCAAACCCTGATTCGGTATAAGCGGTTTTTGTGATGCGGCCATTCACAGCGGCTTTACACACTATTTACGAATTTTGTAGCGTTGAATATTGAATATTTCTCATGACTTCCCAAAATCTCAAACGTGCTAGCGGCCTATTTACCAATCATCGAAACGTAAAGCAGGCGCTAGTTGAGCTAAAAAGCAGGGGCTTCCCCATGCACAAGATTTCAGTGATTGCTCAACCTTCTGACAATAATGATTTGGACTCTCTGGGTGTGCAGAAAATTTTAATCACAAGAGCAGCAGGTGCACAAGTAGGCGCGATCTTAGGTAGCATACGACTAGGTTCAGTAGCCTTAATTGTTGGACTCAGCAGCCTGCTAATTCCCGGTATTGGTCAGGCATTAGCGGTGGAAAGCATTTTAGCAACTTTCTTTGGCAGTGGGATTGCTGCAACTGCTGGCGGTCTATATGGCGCATTTCAAGGATGGTTGGTGCCAGAAGAACAAGCAAGAATTTACAATAACAGATTTAACCAGGGAGATTATTTGATCGTCATGGAGGCAAGAGAAAATGAGATCGTGATTGCTGAACCTGTTCTTAAACGTTGGGAGATTGTGACGTGGCGTGTTTGTGATGCTACCTAAATTCAAGGTAATAAAGGACGATGATTTTCAAGGAATTTAGTCCCGCGAATCAGAACGTCCAAAACCCACTCAAAAATTTGACTGTCGGTGGCTTTGGGCGATCGCTCTCCTACTCCTTACAGATGGATCTACAACTTCCATTACTCGTCGGTTCGGCAACCGCGATCGCGTCGGCAATGCTTCAGAAGAGACTGTTAAAAAAATAAAAACCAGCACAATTAAGAGCAATTAGCATCCTGTAAGGGTTGGGAAATCATCCAGATATACCAAAAAGATTGCACTATAAAAACGCCCCGATCGCCCAACCAACCCAGAAATCTTGTTTCAGCTTCATCGGCATTCATCCAAATACACCACATAAATTGCAGTTACGCCTACAGCAGAGTGAACGGTCTCCTGTAGACTAAAACCGTAGTTAATCTGTAAATTTCTTTGAGGAAAACGAGTTTATGACAGGAGTATCGGCGATCGAGTCGATTGTAGCGCAAGCACCTCCCTTGGGCAGCAATCCTGCTACAAATAGCCCAACGGCAGGAGGCATTCCTGAATTGGTCATCATCTCGATCGTTCTGCTGCTGATGGCAACTGTTGTGGCACTCGTAACCCAACGGTTGCGAATTCCCTATGTGACGGGCTTAGTGTTAGCAGGTCTGCCCATTACGGAGGTCTTGTCGCGTCGAATTGGTTTAGACCCCTCTTTAGTATTAAATCTTTTCCTACCAATTCTGATTTTTGAAGCCTCGATCAATACCGATATCAGCCGTCTCCGCAGCACCTTTAAGCCGATCGCCCTGCTGGCGGGTCCAGGCTCTATCTTTTCCTCAGCAATTATCGCTGTTCTGGTTAAATTTGGGCTGGGGCTAGACTGGATTCCTGCGTTGCTGATCGGAGTCATTCTGGCAAACACTGATACAGTCTCGATGATCGCGGTTTTTAAAGAGATCCGCGTGCCTTCTCGACTGTCCACCATTGTTGAGGGAGAAACTCTGTTCAATGATGCGGCTGCTCTAATTTCATTTAATTTGGTTTTGGTAATTTATGCGACAGGCTCTCTCACCGCTGTACAAGGCGTGAAGGAACTGCTCGTGGTTGCCTTAGGTGGGGCAGTAGTCGGGGGTGTTTTAGGTTACTTGAGCGTGCCGATATTTGTTCGCTTAAACGATCCGTTGAGCAGCCTTTTGCTAACCGTCGCTCTCGCATTGGGAACCTTCCAAATCGGACAATTTTTAGGCGTATCGGGCGCGGTGGCGGTGGTCATCACCGGACTTGTTTTTGGCAACCTCGGGCTGCCTCGCAGTTCGTCTGCCTCGGATCGGATTACCTTGCTGAGTTTCTGGGAATACGCTGGTTTTGGCGTCAATACGTTTATTTTCCTGCTGATTGGGATTGAAATTAACCCGCTGACGCTGTGGAGAATTTTGCCATCCATTTTATTCGTCATTCTGGCCTATCAACTGGGACGGATTCTCTCGGTCTATTTGTTTTTAGCGGGGCTGCGTTGGTTCGATCGCCCCATTCCGCTGCGCTGGCAGCACATTTTGGTTTTAGGGAATATTAAAGGGTCTCTATCAATGGCCTTAGCTGTTGCGATTCCCTTGACGCTACCAGGACGGGATAACATCATTGCCCTAGTGTTCGGTGCAGTTTTATTCTCCTTGGTCGGACAGGGATTGAGTTTGCCGTGGATGGTAAAACGGCTAAAAATTAGCCGTGTTTCTGATGTTATGCAGGAAGCTGGGCAGTTACAGATTCAGTTGATCGCTTCCAAAGCGGCTCAAGATGAGCTAGATAGTTTGCTGAAATCTGGGGTGTTGCCGAAGGCAGTTTACGAAGAGTTGTGGGCATCGTATCAAGCACGAGTAGCACACTCTGAGCGAGTGCTGCGCGATCTCTACAACAAACATCGGGCCGGGCAAATAGAGGGCGATCGCAGCGGGTTAGATACGATTCGACGGCGATTGCTCCTAGCAGAGAAAGGAGCCGTTAGCGATGCCCTCCGCAAGCGAATTGTTCCAGAGGATCTGGTTCAGCCTTACATCAAAGATTTGGATGAGAAACTTCTAAGGTTGGCAGATGACTAGCGCGAATGCCGAGGTAATCAATCATCTGGTGAACTAGCTCTGGACGAGTAACAACGAGAATGGTAGAGCCTGATTCGAGAACAGTATTGCCGTTCGGAATCTCCAGATTGGCGCAGGCATGGCATTGATAACCAATAATCAGCGAACCTGTAGGAAAGCGGGGGTCTTGAGCAATTTGAGCAACGGTGCGACCTGCCACCTTGCAATCGCCTGGAACTGGCAGCTTTAGTACCTCGACTTGCCCGTGTTCAAAGTGCATCATCGACTCGATTTGGGGATATTCAATCGCATTCGCCATTGATGCAACTGCCAAATCAATAGTGCTGATGATGTGACTGGCTCCGGCAAGTCGATAGGCTTCCATGAATTCGCGATCGCGCATTCGCACCACAATATGGGAAAGGCCATAGCTCCTGGATAGGGTGATCAGCGCTAAATTGAGTGCATCATCCCTGAGTGCTGCAACGACTGCGTTTGCTTGTTTAATTCCCGCTTCCAGAAGAACCGTTGTACTCACCGCACTGCCTTCAAATGCCATCACTCCGATTTTTTCACGAGCAAAGCGACAGGCAAGCGGGTCGGCATCGATGATGGCAACCGTATGACCGACTTTTAATAGCTGCTGGGCTAAACCCAGCCCCATCATTCCTGCTCCACCAATTAATACGTACATGACTATTTGTCACCCCAAAAATGAACTTTCAAGATCGATCGCTGTGAGTGAGATTGTGTTGAGTTTCTATCCGTTTAATCGGCTTGTGGGGTGGCTTATACCGGGCTTACTTATTACCTGTTCGGCAGTTAATTTAATCTGCTTTTGGGGTAGGCATTGCTAGCCCGCCCCTGCATAGATTTTCCTCAGTTAGATGCGTAGCGGGAACTCTACATAATCTTAGGCACTTTAAAAAACTCCCCATCGCGATCGGGAGCTTCCTCCAAAATACTTTCTCGCTTAGGAAAAGGTTGCAAATCGTCCGATCGCATCACATTACTAACATCGAGCGCCCGCGTTGTCGGCTGCACCTTACTGGTATCGAGTTCGCTCAACTGCTCGAAATAATCTAAAATACCGTTGAGTTGATCGGTAAACTGCTCTTCTTCTTCCGGCGTTAATTCCAATCTCGCTAAATTCGCTACTTTCCGAACTTCTTCTCTGTCAATCATAAAAATCGGGAATGGGGAATCGGGAATGGGGAATCGGGAATCGAGAATGGGGAATTGGTTATTAGAAACAATAACAAACAACAAACACAGAACAAATAACTAATGCCCCATTCCCCATTCCGATCGTAGTTAAAAATATACATCAATCTGCGATCGGCCTGTCGTCTTCAGCCAATTTTGCACCTCAATGTAATTGTTCGGGGCCAAGCGAATAGCCTCTTTCCAATAATCCGCAGCTTTATCAAACAGCCCTTCCGCCACTTCAAAATTGCCCGCTTCCTTTTCCTTTTCGCCTTGATAGTGATAAATCACAGCAATATTATTCAGCGCTTGCGGCAGTCTCGGATTGAGTTCCAGGGCCTCGCCGTAATACTCCAAAGCTTTATCGTGTTCGCCGTTGCTAGTATGGATCAGCCCCATATTGTACAAGACATAACTGCGATCGTAAGGATCTTCCTCCAGCTTCAGCGCTTCCTGATAATTTTCTAGCGCTTCAGCATATTCGCCATCTGCTTGAGCTGACATACCATCCCGGTAATAAGCAAAAGCTTCCTTCGCCTGCTTTTTGGCCGGCATAATCTTGAGGATGATATCTGCCATTACCGTGAAACTTTTGTCAATAAAGTTATCGTTGCGTTGAGTTCTGGGCATATGCGATTCTTTGGTTAGCGGCTAATCATCAAAATTAGCCTGTAAAGTTTTCCTATTAAATTATGCGCAACTGTTTTAGTTGGCAGTTGTGTTGAGGGCGCTAAAAAGCATACTCGATCGCCAGTGCGAACCTTAAAAGACGCCCTTGGGTTTAACACCCGCGCAAGCTCTATCTATTTTATATAAGTCTTGCAAGACTTGCAAAAAAACTAGATTTCTTTAACATATCTCTGGCACTCTACACAAAACTTACAAAAACCCGCGCCGAAGGGAAAAGTTCTGCTTTAGAGTGCAGGGGCGAGCCTGTTCTAGGGCTTGCCTTCGGATCGATTCGCTAACGCCAACGGACGATCGCGCACCGTACCATACTAACTTTACTCACAATCCCCCGCTGTTGCCCTTTTGGCCAACCAGTAAATAGCCTGCCGAGGAGAAATTTGATGCAAAGTTTTATTAAGCCATCCGGGTTTAGCCAACAGTTAAAAGTTATTCGGCAAAACACTAGCAATATTTTGCCCCAAAGTCAAGGGCAGCAAAAAAATCAGCAACCCGGACACCAAAACCAGCTCGAATTCCCGCAATATATAATAAAAATAACCGGGTAATTTTCACAGAGAGAAACCTATGGCTCCGAATCCCACCATTATGCAAGCCGTCGAACAACTTGGCTACCGCGTTACGGTTGGAGACGTGGCGGCAAAAGCTGGATTAGATGTCAATTTTGCCCAACGAGAACTGTTAACCCTAGCCTCCGAAGCAGGCGGCAACCTGCAAGTAGCAGAATCCGGCGATATTGCCTACGTATTTCCCAAAAACTTTCGAGATATTTTGCGAAACAAATTCTTGCGCTTGCAGTTGCAGGAATGGTGGCAAAAAATCTGGCGAGTTTTATTTTACCTGATTCGGATATCTTTTGGCATAGTGCTGGTAGCTTCTATCCTCTTAATTTTTGTTGCGATCGCGCTTTTACTCTCCAGCAACAGCGACAATGACGGGGGAGGAGATAGTGGCGGCAACGACAGAGGCGGTGGTTTTTTCTTTTTTCCCTACTTCTGGAACGACTTACTCTGGATATTTTACTGGAACCATGACGAACCTTACTACCAGCAGCGATCGCGCTTGACCGACCAAAAACCCGAGATGAGTTTTCTGGAAGCAGTTTTCTCATTTCTATTTGGAGATGGCAATCCGAATACAAATCTAGAAGAGCGCAAATGGAGCGATATTGCCACTGCTATTCGCAACAATCGAGGTGCAGTCGCCGCCGAACAAATTGCCCCGTATCTCGACAATCTCGGACAGGGATACGCCCGAGAATACGAGGAATACATGCTACCAGCGCTAGCTCGTTTTGACGGCAGGCCCGAAGTCAGTCCCGAAGGGCAAATAGTCTACCATTTCCCGCAATTGCAAACCACAGCAACCGAGAGAAATTCTGAACCAGTAGCAGCTTATTTGCGAGAAATGCTGTGGCGTTTCAGCAACGCCAGTTCAGGACAAATCATGCTCGCAGCAGGGTTAGGGGCCGTCAATCTGGTCGGTGCGTTAGTTTTAGGAAATTTATTAGCTAAAAGTGCGATCGGCAGTGGATTTATCGGTTTCGTCAGCGCTATTTATCCAATGCTGCTAATTTACGGCGTCGGATTTCTCGCAATTCCTTTAATTCGCTACTTCTGGATTCAGTGGAAAAATAGCCGGATAGAAGCCCGCAATCAAGAGCGTCAGCAGCGAGCTATGTTATTAAATGAACCAGATGCCAACTTGCTCCAAAAACTTGCTTACGCCCGGGAATTTGCAGCAGAAAACGTTCTGAATGGAACCGACTTAGCTTATACAACAGAAACCGAATTAACCCAACAAGAACTAGAACAGTCAGCAAAAATAGATGCCGAATGGCAGCGGAGGCTCGATCGATTTTAGATTTTAGATTTTAGATTTTAGATTTAGCAGTTTTGAGCCAGAATCTAAAATCGTCAGTCCTGGAGTAATCAAAACCCAAAAAATTGGTTTTTTTGACCAGAACAAATGGTTGCAACGAAGTATTTTTGTCCCTAAAACTGGGTTTATGCTTAAGTGGCGATCGTAAATCTCAACTCCGACGGAGGTTTGTAGTGAGGAGTGAAATTCTCATAATTTTCTGAGAACTTTACTCCTGAGTGCAAACCTGTTTGATTGGAGTCGATCGCTGGGACAGGATATCACAGTCAAATTTTTGGCGCGTGAGATTCTTTCGTATTCTTGATTTTTTTAACAACCTTAGGGCGTTTAAAAATTAAACTATTTTGGTCGTACTTCGAGTCGTGGCTCAGACCCACGAGTTCCCACCCATCGTCCCCCAACTGATTGACAAATAGATGTAGCGAGCCTTGTTTCCAATCTCGCTGTTCTTCACCGTTTACATATAAACTAATCAGCTTGTTTCCAAAAGGATACATATTTGCATCGACAAATAAATACTCCCACTTTTGCATAGCAATCCTTAATGTAGTTAGTCATCAGTCATCAGTCATCAGTCATGCCCAATTCCCAATTTCCAATTCCCAATTCCCAATTCCCTGTATTCACGACACGGAAGTTACGGGTACAAGAATAGCTGTTTTTCTATTATTCGTTCCCCCTTCCCCCTTCCCCATTCTTCCTTCTTCCTTATTGCTTATTCCTGATTCTTTCTTTCTTGCCCATTCCCAGCAGTTACTGCACTGCAATTCTAGCCAAAGCAGTACCCCGGTAATAGTGCAACAAAATCTGCTGGTAGCCGTATCCCTGCCTGGCCAAATTGTAGGCCCCCCACTGACTCATTCCCACAGCGTGACCGAAACCTTTGCCATTCACTTGAAAACCGGTAGGAGCTTGGCCCCTGTTCCTTGGGTTCCCACCGCCCCCGTACTGAGGAATCACGGTAAAGCGGGTACTCCTCAAATTTAAAACCCGGCGTAAATCGGCGCCAGTCATGACCCTAGAACCGCCATCTCCGACTACTTTCATCCTCAAAACGCTGCCGTGAGCGGTAGTGCGTTCCGGCTTCATCGAGATCACATTGCCCACGCCAGAAATCCTATTGCTGATTTGAGCCCGGGAAAAACTTTCTTTCCATTGGTAAACCGGCGCCCCTTGGTCGAAGTCAGGAACAGCACGCAGGTAAGGCAGAGGTTCTGTCCAAACATCCTCGACATTTTCAGTATGTCCCCCAGACGCAGAGTGAAAAGCGGCTAAAATAATTTGACCGTTGTAGGCCAGAACTTGACCTGCGGTTGCATCGACTGCCGAATAAGTGCCAGAAGATTCTGTTTGCAGTCCTTTGTAAACCTGCGAAGACTGAGTGTTGTCCACGTCGTAAAGCTCGGTTTCGCTTTTGAGGCGCTGGTGGATAGCGTAGGAACGGGCGGCGACTGCTTGGGCTTTCAAAGCTTCAATAGGCCAATTGCCACTCATTTCGGCGCCGAGAACGCTGTAGAGATATTGTTCGATATCCACGTAGTTGATGGCAGTCAAGCCTCCTTTTTGGGGAACTAGAAGCGTGCGTCCCCGATACCAGCGATCGCCAATCCAAACATAACCGTTCCCCGTCGGCTCGATCCAAACTTGGTTGGCCGCCCAGCGACCGATCGCCACTGTTCCCGATCGAAATTGAGCAGACTGAGAACTGTTTGCCGGCAGTTCGCCCAAATTGCGCCCGCTACCGTCGCGAATTGCAGCCTTAGTAGAACTGCCGACTTTTACCTGAGTTGCCCCGTCTTGTACCGCCACTCGCAAGATCAGCGCGGCCTGTGCTGGGGCTACCATTACCAGCCAAAACAATAGCGAAATCCAAAAGTAGCGTTTTTTTAATGTCGAAAAAACGGAAGCAAAAAATACTCCTGACTGCATTTGAAAATTTTCCTCCTGTGCTGTACGAGTTTAAGAATTTTTCAGGAAAGAGAAGGTAAGGGAAAAGGAAGGGGAACGGAAGAAACAAAACGTTAGAATTGGGTCGATCGCCCTGTGTGCTTGTCAAAAATGATTCGATCTACTAGATGTTGGCAGGAACCGAGATAAATCGCGGTTCCTGCCTGCGACTATTTCCTCTAGGTCGGATTGACCGCACTCTGGATATATGTAACATATTTTTTAAGACTTAATTGAGGTGATTTGACTCTTGCAGATTACATTTCTCGGAACTAGCTCCGGCGTACCCACGCGATCGCGCAACGTTTCCAGCATTGCCCTCCGCTTGCCCCAGCGAGCGGAACTCTGGCTGTTTGACTGCGGCGAAGGAACTCAGCACCAGTTTCTCCGCAGCGACCTCAAAGTCAGCCAACTAAGCCGCATTTTCATCACTCACCTGCACGGCGACCACATTTTCGGCTTAATGGGTTTGCTAGCTAGCTGCGGTTTGGCGGGGAATGTCAAGCGCATCGATCTTTACGGGCCTCCGGGACTTGAAGAATATTTGCAAGCTGGCGTTCGCTATTCTCAAACTCATTTTTCTTATCCGGTTAAGGTGCACAAAAGTCACGAGGGAGTCATCTATGAAGATGACGAATATATTGTTAGCTGCGGCCCTTTGAAGCACCGAGTTACTGCTTTTGGTTATCGAGTAACTGAGAAAGACCGTCCGGGACATTTTGATGTAGAAAAAGCGAAGGCTGCGGGTATTCCTTCCGGGCCTATTTACGGTCAGTTAAAACAAGGAAAGACGGTCAAGTTATCGGACGGGCGACAGTTTAAAGGTAGTGATTTTTGCGGCCCGGAGCAAATCGGGCGGAAGTTTGTGTATTGTACTGACACGGTTTTTTGTGAGGGGGCGGTGGAATTGGCGAAGGATGCTGATTTGTTGGTGCACGAAGCTACTTTTGCTCATCAAGATGCTCAAATGGCTTTCGATCGCCTGCATTCAACTTCGACAATGGCGGCTCAAGTGGCTTTGATCGCTGGAGCGAAACAGCTAATTATGACGCATTTTAGCCCGCGTTACGCTCCTGGAAATGCGATCGTCCTGGATGATTTGCTCAAGGAAGCGCAGGCCATTTTTCCGAATACGAAAATGGCCTATGACTTTTTGACTTACGAAGTGCCGAGGCCTGTTTCAAACTAGGGTTATTTAATCTGGTCTGAGATGTTACGGCTCACAAAAACATTGATTTTTTTTGTGGAACAGGCATCTTGCCTGTTCAGGAATTAGGGATCGACACTACTGTTTTGGAGTGGTTTAAATCTCAAGGTCGTGGTAAAATGGAAAAACGAATTCAATGGCGTTTTATGTCAAATCTTGAATTATTAGCCCAACTTCGGCACTTGTCCCGTGCTGATAAATTTCAAATGATGCTGTTTTTAATAGCAGAATTGGCCAAAGAAGAAGGAATTGTCATGGGCAATGAATCTGCTGAAATCATGTATTCTGTGCATACCTCTAATAGTGCAGCAGAGCAATTGATGCAGTTACTAGAAACAGAACCAAAACAAACTCAAAATGTTTAATGGTAGGCGATATTCTTTTCAACCTAGACGAGATGAATCAGGTGTTTTAGCTGATGTTCCGTATTTGCCTTTAACACTAACTTATCAAAATCGTTCTGTTGAGGTTATGGGTTTACTAGATACAGGAGCTAGTGTAAATGTTTTGCCCTATAATGTTGGGTGCAATTAGGGGCCATTTGGGAAGAGCAAAGATTTTCTGTTACTTTAGCGGGAAATTTAGCGAGTGCTGAAACGAAAGGGTTATTAGTCTTGGCAAAAGTAGGGGACTTCGATCCAGTTCAGTTAGTTTTCGCATGGACTAGGGTGAATAATATTCCGATTCTTTTAGGGCGAACTAATTTTTTCACTGAGTTTGATGTTTGTTTTTATGGATCGCAATTAGCGTTTGAAGTGTGTCCTAAATTTAGAGATAGTTGAGATTATCAACGTAGGTGGACATAATTGCGTTTATGTCCATCAACTTCAACACAAATATTTAAAATTACCATGATAATTGAATTCGGAGCATTAGGCTTAAAAATAACACAAGCAATCGCGCCTAAACTTGCAGAAATAGGATTCAAAGAAGCTATGAAAAAATTTAATCCTAGCGATTTTGAAAAAGCTTGTACTTGGGGCATCAAAGCTGCCCAGAAAACTCATGAATTATTCTATGCTTGCGAACAGGGTGTCGTCGAAGATTTTCTTAAAAGTTTCTTGACGGGTGCAGCACTTCCCGAACTCCTGAAACCTTTCAAAGACCAAGGAATGCCTCAAGTTGAGTTTTTAGTTGAAGCGTTTACGGATACAGTTCCAAAACATAAGAAAATTCAAGACAGATTCGAGTCCGAAAGACTGCATGATTGGTTGGAGGTTTTTGCTGAAACCTATTTTCAGAAAACAAGTAGTTATTTAAGGTTTAAAGTTGCCAAAGCAGACTATTTGAAGCAACTGGCTAACTGGTTTGATGATGTTAAGTTTGCTGGCATTGCTGTCGAAGGTCAGGAAATCGAAAAATCGGAAAAATTGGCTCAAATTTTTGTAATGCCCGATGTCTTGGAAGAGGTAAATACTTATAGTCGCTTGGATATACAAGAATTGGTAGAAGGCCAAAACCTGCAACAGATGCAGAGAGAGATTCGCTCGGGTAGAAAGTTTTTAGCATCACAATTATTGAATCAAAATCAATCAAATAAATTTGTATTGCTGGGCGCTCCTGGTTCAGGCAAAACAACTTTATTGAGCTTTTTTGCGGTAATGTTGGCTCAGAATTATCCAGAAAAACTCGGCTGGGATGTTGAGAGAGATTGCTTGCCGATTTTGATTAAAATTCGCGACTTTGCTAGGCTTTCAGATATCAATCTCCTCGACTATGCCCGCCAGTTTGCTGAAAAAACTATGTCCGTGAAACGGCTACCCGAAGGCTTTTTTGAGTATTGGCTGGCAGACGGTAGGGCGATGATTTTGTTGGATGGATTGGATGAAGTTGTAGAAGAATCCAAGCGCTACGCCGTAGTGCAGCAAATTGAGAATTTTTTGGGGCAGTACCATCAAAATCTGGCAATTATTACTTCTCGCCCTGCGGGTTATAAGCGCGATTTTTTTAATAGTTCGGAGTTTGAACACTATCAGTTACAACTGCTTGATAATGCTAAGGTTGATGAGTTTATTAATCATTGGTATGACAGCCGCGTTCGAGATGTGGCAGAAGCTCAACGTCGGAAAGAAAGCATTAGAAAAGCTCTAGCTGATAATGACCGAATTAAATTGTTGGCGAGAAATCCGCTGTTGCTAACAATTATTGCTTTGATTCACCGCTATCAAGCGGTACTGCCGAGGGCGCGTCACAAACTTTATGAAAAGGCTGTGGAGACACTATTAAAGTGTTGGGATGCCAACAAAAAAATAACCGAGCAGTCGGCATTCAAATGTTTAGATGAAGACGACTTACGGCGGCTGATGGAAATTCTCGCCTATTGGATTCACACTCAGGGTAGTACGGATAATCCTGAAGGCGGAACGCTGATTGCCCAGGATGATTTGTTAGAGCAGTTAACTCAGAATATTAAAACCAAAAAACAGGTTGAACGGTTCCAGGCAAAACAAGAAGCTAAACGATTTGTTGATTTTATTCAACAGCGGACGGGATTGCTGAACGAACAAGGACAAGACTTGTACGCTTTTGTACACAAGACTTTTCAAGAATATTTGTGCGTTCAAGAAATTGCCTATCAGGCAGATGATGACGGTGATTTTGAGATTGTTTTGAATCATATTCGAGACAATTTGCACGATGCTCACTGGCGGGAAGTGTTGCTGTTGTTGATTGCTCAACAAAAACCGAAGAAAGCGGCGAAAGCGATGCGGGCAATTTTGGCGGCTAATAGCGAGTACGAGGAATGGTTGCACCGTGATTTGTTTTTTGCTGGCACTTGTCTTGCTGAAAATATTAAAGAGTTAAAGGTGGTAGATGGCAGTTTGATTGTGGAGATTTTGGAGAAGTTAGTTGAGTTGGAGGTAAGGGGGGAGGGAAAGGTTGGTAACAAAGTTCGCTCTCAGGTTTTTCAAATTCTTTGCAGTATGAATGAGACAGAGTTTGAGGCGCAAACTTTGCAACTTTTGAAAGCAAGGGGTATGGATGGAAATCGCTTGTGGAGATATCAAGCCGAATTAGGGGAAAAAGAAGCTGCTATCAGTTTTCTGTTGCTGCGTCTCGAAGATGAGAATGAGGATGTGCGTCGTGAGGCAGTACAAGCTTTGGGAGGGTTGAGAAATACTTCAGAAATTGTCATTAATGCTCTGTTGTTACGCCTCCAAGATGAGGATGCTAAGGTGCGTAATCAAGCAGCATTTGCCTTGGGATGGTTGGGAAATGCTTCAGAAATCGTTATTAATGCCCTGCTGTTACGTCTCGAAGATGGGGATAACTCGGTGCGTGCCTCGGCAGCACGAGCGTTGGGCAAGTTTGGAAATGCTTCAGAATCAATAATCAGTGCCCTGCTGCTATGTCTCGAAGATGGGGATAACTCGGTGCGTCGTAAGGCAGCAGAAGGGTTGGGCAAGTTGGGAAATGCTTCAGAAATCGTGATTAATGCTCTACTGCTACGTCTCGAAGATGAGGATAACAGGGTGCGTCGTAAGGCAGCAGGAGCCTTGGGTGAGTTAAGAAATGCCTCAGAACCTGTGATTAGCGCCTTGCTGCTACGTCTCAAAGATGGGAATGAGGATGTGCGTGCCGGGGCAGCATACGACTTGGGTGACTTAGGAAATGCTTCAGAAACCGTCATTAATGCCATGCTGTTATGTCTCGAAGATGCAAATGAGAATGTACGTTTATTAACAGCACAATCCTTGGGCAAGTTGGGAAATGCTTCAGAAGCCGTGATCAGTGCCCTGCTGCTACGTCTCGAAGATGGGGATAACTCGGTGCGTGCCTGCACAGCACAAGCGTTGGGCAAGTTGGGAAATGCTTCAGAAGCCGCGATCAGTGCCCTGCTGCTACGTCTCGAAGATGGGGATAACTCGGTGCGTGCCTGCACAGCACAAGCGTTGGGCAAGTTGGGAAATGCTTCAGAAGCCGTGATCAGTGCCCTGCTGCTACGTCTCGAAGATGGGGAGGACTGGGTGCGTCGTGAGGCAGCCTCGGCCTTGGGCAGGTTGGGAAATGCTTCAGAAGCCGCGATCAGTGCCCTGCTGCTACGTCTCGAAGATGGGGAGGACTGGGTGCGTCGTGAGGCAGCCTCGGCCTTGGGCAGGTTGGGAAATGCTTCAGAAGCCGCGATCATTGCGCTGCTGCTACGTCTCGAAGATGGGGATAACTCGGTGCGTTACTTTGCAGCAGAAGCCTTGAGTAAGTTGGGTCTGAAATCAAGCGAGGTTTTGTCTGCTGTCGTGCAATGGATCGATCGCCATCAGGATGCAAAATATGTCGGCTCAGGTATTGATGTGTTGTGGGATTTGGTGGTGGGTGAGGGGAATCGATCGCCGATGGATTTTTAGAAGTATGTAGCTTTTGGGCCAGTAAAACCCGATCGCACTTCCGGACTTTTCACCAAAAATGCGGTCAGTCTGCTGCTTGACGATTAGGCCCCTCCATCCCCTCAATAACCCGGAACAGAGGTCAACTATTCAATCCAAAATCCAAAATCCAAAATCCAAAATCGATCGATTATTCAATCGAAAATCCAAAATCGAAAATCCAAAATCGGTCGCTCGCCCGCAGCGACGGCCCAGGAGAGCCAATGGTTGCTACAATCGGGGAGGGTATATGTTGTGGCTAACACTACAGCCCGTAACCCTGAAAGCTAATAGCTAAATTATTAAAAATCTGCCTCTGTTGCCATGTTTAAAAATCTGCTAGGCGATCCCAACGCGCGCAAACTTAGAAAATTTCAGCCTTGGGTAGCTGATATCAATATCTTGGAACAAGACTTCCGCGCACTCTCAGACGACGACCTCAGAGGCAAAACGGCGGAGTTTAAAGAACGTCTGGCAAAAGCTAGATCTCTCAACGAAGAGAAAGAGATCCTAGACGAAATCTTGCCCGAGGCTTTTGCAGTGGTGCGGGAAGCGGGACAGCGGGTTTTAGGAATGCGCCACTTTGATGTGCAACTCCTCGGGGGCATTATCCTGCACAAAGGCCAAATTGCCGAAATGAAAACCGGTGAAGGCAAAACTCTCGTGGCGACGCTGCCTGCTTACCTCAACGCCCTCAACGGTAAAGGCGTACACATCATCACCGTCAACGATTATCTCGCCAGACGGGACGCGGAATGGATGGGACAAGTGCACCGCTTCCTGGGATTGACTGTGGGACTGATTCAGCAGGGCATGGATCAGGTGGAACGAAAGAAAAATTATAGCTGCGATATTACCTACGCCACTAACAGCGAAGTCGGCTTTGATTATTTGCGCGACAACATGGCTACTGTCATGGAAGATGTCGTGCAGCGTCCTTTTAATTTCTGCGTGATTGACGAGGTTGACTCGGTGCTGATTGATGAAGCGCGGACGCCTTTAATTATTTCCGGCCAGGTGGAACGCCCCAGCGAGAAGTATATCCGGGCGGCTGAGGTAGCTGCTGCTCTGAGAAAGGAAAATGAAGAACATTACGAGGTTGACGAAAAGGCTCGGAATGTGCTATTGACCGATGAAGGCTTTGGTGAAGCTGAGCGGTTGTTGGGTGTTAGGGATTTGTACGACCCGGCCGACCCTTGGGCGCATTACATTTTTAATGCGATTAAGGCCAAGGAATTGTTTATTAAGGATATTAACTACATCGTCACTCCCGATCGCGAAGTCGTGATTGTGGATGAGTTTACCGGCCGGGTGATGCCGGGACGCCGCTGGAGTGACGGTTTGCACCAGGCGATCGAAGCCAAGGAACGGGCGGAAATTCAGCCGGAAACTCAGACGCTGGCGACGATTACCTATCAGAATTTCTTTTTGCTTTATCCGAAGCTGTCGGGGATGACTGGGACGGCAAAGACTGAGGAGACGGAGTTTGAGAAGATTTACAATCTGGAAGTGACGCAGATTCCCACTAACCGGATTACCAGCCGCACAGACCTTTCGGATATGGTTTACAAGGCGGAGGCTGGGAAGTGGAATGCCATCTCCCAAGAATGCGCGGAAATGCACGATATGGGTCGGCCGGTGCTGGTGGGCACTACAAGCGTGGAAAAGTCGGAGTTGCTGTCGCGGCTGCTGCAGGAGAGGAAAATTCCTCACAATTTGCTTAATGCTAAACCGGAAAATGTGGAGCGGGAATCAGAAATTATCGCTCAAGCCGGACGCAAAGGCGCTGTGACGATCGCCACAAACATGGCGGGACGCGGTACTGATATTATTTTGGGCGGTAATTCTGAGTACATGGCGCGCCTGAAGTTGCGGGAGTATTTTATGCCCCGGATCGTGCAGCCCGAGGATGAAGAAGGGTTTTCGGTGGTGCAAGTGCCTGGTATTAGTGGCCGCCCCGCACCTCAAGGTTTTGGTCAAACTGCGAAAAAGGTAAAGTCTTGGAAAGCTTCGGCGCAGATTTTCCCGACGCAGCTATCGAAAGATGCCGAGCAAATGCTCAAGGCGGCGGTGGAATTGGCGGTGAAGGAGTACGGCGAGCGATCGCTCACGGAATTGCAAGCCGATGATATCGTGGCTATAGCTTCGGAAAAAGCGCCGACAAAAGACCCGGTAATTCAAAAATTGCGGGAAGCTTACAATTTAACTCGCAGAGAATACGATGCTTTTACCAGCACCGAACACGATGAAGTCGTGCAGTTGGGAGGCTTGCACGTCATCGGTACCGAACGCCACGAATCGCGCCGGATCGACAATCAGTTGCGCGGCCGGGCGGGACGCCAAGGAGACCCTGGTTCTACACGGTTTTTCTTGAGTTTGGAAGACAATTTGCTCAGGATTTTCGGCGGCGAACGGGTGGCCGGTTTGATGAAGGCTTTTGGTGTGGAGGAAGATATGCCGATCGAATCTGGAATGCTGACTCGTTCCCTCGAAGGCGCTCAGAAAAAAGTAGAAACCTACTATTACGATATCCGCAAGCAGGTATTTGAATACGACGAAGTGATGAACAATCAGCGTCGAGCAATCTATGCGGAACGCCGCCGAGTATTGGAAGGTTTGGACTCGAAGGAACAGGTAATTAGGTATGCCGAACAGACGATGGATGACATCGTGGGAGCATACATCAATCCCGATTTACCTTCGGAAGAATGGGAACTCGACAAACTTGTGAGCAAGGTGAAGGAATTTGTTTATCTGCTCGCTGACATGACACCGAATCAGCTAGAAGATTTGTCCGTTGAGGAAATTAAAACATTCCTGCACGAACAAGTCCGCAATGCTTACGACATGAAAGAAGCGGAAGTTAATGCAATCCGAGCTGAATTGATGCGAGATGCGGAACGGTTCTTTATTTTGCAGCAAATTGATACTTTGTGGCGGGAACACTTGCAGCAAATGGATGCTTTGCGCGAGTCTGTAGGGCTGCGCGGTTACGGGCAGAAAGACCCGCTGATCGAGTACAAAACAGAAGGTTACGAACTGTTTTTGGACATGATGACGGATATCCGCCGCAATGTGGTTTATTCGCTGTTCCAGTTCCAGCCGCAGCCGGCAATGCAAGTTTCGCCAGAGATGGTTTGAAAATAGTTAACAGTTGACTGTTGACTGTTGACTGCAACTTCCAGGCTCTTCCTGGAAGTTGCAGATTTAAGATTAAAGCCAATCTTCTTGATCGCTTTTTTGTCGCCTGTAAACCTCACCTGTAGCGTGAATTTTGCGGGTTTTTTCGTAAAGACTTTCTTCAGTATAATTCCATTTTTGCAGGACTTTTTTTAAGTCTGATTGGATATCTCTAGCGCCGGGAAAGCCTCGGTACCGAATTATCAATCTTGCTAATTCTGATAAATTGTAGTCGGTTGCTTCTCCTGCTAATAAACTATCGACACTGGCTCGATCGCGCTTGTATTGCGGATGCTGCTGATCTTGAGTTTTTTCTACTGAATCCATACTATTTATGTTTCCCAATCATTTAGAATACCGAGATACCCGAGTGCTTGAAGAAGTCGGGTATCTAATTAGACGTAGGGACTTAGCCTGGGCCGTGTCTAAAGCTGCACTTCTTCAGTCATCCCCAGAAATTTTTGTGTTTTTTGACTAATACCAAATAGTCGATCGCCGTGACAAAAGATTTCCCAGGCGCGAATTCCCATAAAACCAATACCTGCAACCGCTAAGGGCATCGCTGCGGCACCTAAAAGCGCGGCAATGGGGGGAAATATCATGCACAGTGTTAACAGAATGCCAGTAACAACACCGCCAGCAATACCAGCTTTGGCGGTGGCGGTGGCGACTTGTTCCACTAATTCTGACTGGGTAATTTTGCCTTCTACGCACAATAGCGAATTTTCTAAGATCGAAAATATTAACTCAATTACTGCTGCGGCGATCGCCCCTTTCATTGCAGCCCCAGCGATTTCCGCAACTGCTGCTTTAAACGCTGCATCCGCTAAAACTTGCTTAGCGACTGCTAATTCTGCGGCAGTCATGTCTGCACCACCGCGAGCACGATTCACCCAAAAATATTCAAAAATCCCGTTAGCAGCTTCGCTTGAACCTCCATTGACGTGCGCTTGGATGTGACTCCAATCTTTATCTTGACAGAAGTTGCGAATTGCTTCTGGGCCTTGGGCGCGAATTTGGGCGGGTATGGATTCAAATACTTTTGCTGCTTCTTGAACATTTCGCATTCCGTCACGCACCCCAGCCCTAGCAAATTTGATTTGCAGATTAGTTGGCAGGTTCTCAAAACAGATGTTGTGTGCTATTTTAAAAGCTTCTTGACTGGCGATCGCCCCGGCACTAACCATTGAACTTGGCGCTGATTGTATCCACGCTGTTAATACAGTTGCGCTTTCCTCCACTTTGGCAGCGATTTGGTTGGCTAAGTTTTCGGTATCGGCAACAGTTTCTTGTAGTTTAGTTGTTAGCAATTCGAGCGGATTCTGGTTAATTTCCATTTCGATCCAGGTTGCATCGTTAATCATTTAATTATTCTGACTGTAACATTCCTTTTCAAATAAATGTTATTTTTTACTGAATAGCTTCTAACTCCGGCTGTAAATCTAGAGCTTTTTTTTGATAAAACAAACCTTCATTGATTCGCCCTTGTTTTTCCAAAATTTTGCCTAAATTCCAATAAGCAGGGGCTAAATCTGGTTGAAAAGCCAGAGCTTTTTGGTAGTACATTATGGCATCATCTAGCAGACCTTGTTTGTAAAACATACTGCCCAAATTAACATATGCTTCGACAAAATTTGGGTCAAATTCGATCGCCTTAGAATAGGCACGAATAGCTGCATCTATTTTGCCTTGGGCTTGCAGGATATTGCCTAGAGTTTTGTAGGCTGCAGCAAAATTGGGTTGGTGGCGAAGTGCTTGGTAACAGGAGGCGATCGCCTCGGTAAATTTTTGTTGAGCATAATAAATTTCAGCTATCTTGTTGAGTGCGATCGCACTCTCCGCTGGAATGGCTAGTAATTTTTGATATTGAGCGATCGCTTCATCAAAGTTACCAGATTGTTGGAGTCGATCGCCCGCTTCTAAATGCTGCGAGACTAACTCGGAATTTACGGTCATAGATTTTAGTTGGACAGGCGATATCACTTTAGCATAAACAGGACTTACCCAGAAACCCTATTTATAGCTGCGCCGAAGAGCACCTTACTACTATAGATAGTGTAAAATCCGTGATAGCCATCTAAAATTTAAAATCTAAGATCTAAAATTCCATGACATCACTAACAGGAAAAGTAGCAATTGTGACCGGTGCCTCGCGGGGAATAGGACGCGCGATCGCCCTCCGATTATCCCAAGAAGGCGCATCGGTTGTAGTCAACTACGCCAGAGGTGCACGGGAAGCAAAAGAAGTTGTGTCAGCGATTGAAGCAGCAGGCGGCAAAGCGTTGGCCGTGCAAGCCGATGTCAGCAAAACCGCAGAAATTCGCGATTTGTTCGATCGCACTATCGAAACCTATTCACGAGTCGATATTTTAGTCAATAATGCGGGAGTAATTCTTTACAAACCTGTAGCGGAAGTTACTGAAGCAGAATTTGACAATATTTTTGGAATTAACGTCAAAGGCACGTTTTTTGCTTGTCAAGAAGCTGCTAAACGCATGGCAGAGGGAGGCAGAATTGTCAATTTTTCCAGTTCGACAACGGCGATAATGATACCGGCTTACGGGGCTTACGTGGCGGCAAAAGGCGCGGTGGAACAGCTAACTCGATCGCTGGCTAAGGAATTGGGCGATCGCCAAATTACAGTAAATGTCATTTCTCCGGGCCCAACGGATACAGAACTTTTCACTGGCGGCAAAACCGCCGAAGAAATACAAAACTTTACTAAAATGATAGCTTTAGGAAGATTGGGAGAAGTGGAAGATATTGCCGATGTAATTGCATTTGTGTGCAGCGAACAAGCGCGGTGGATTACCGGACAAAATATCCGCGTTAACGGCGGAATAGCGTAAATTTGTCAAGTAGTTGATTGCAGAAGATATCTGTAAGACTGCGGCAGTGCCGTGTCCCTAGCCGCAGTACATTTAGCCGTCATTCGATTTTAGATTTTAGATTTTAGATTTTGGATTGACCCCACGGATAAATTCTAGGATTTTAGATTTTAGATTTTAGATTTTGGATTCCACGGATAAATCACGTGGCGGGTACCATCTAGAAATTCTTGGTCATGATATGATGAGGATTAAAATTTAACAATCCCGCCTATTGTTACTCTAAACCATCAGGAGAAAAAAACGTGAAAGCTGCTTACTACGAACAAATCGGCAGCGCCAAAGATGTCCTCAAAATTGGCGAAATAGATGTACCCGAATTCGGTAAAAATGAATTGCTAATTAAAGTCCGCGCATCCGGCATTAACCCATCCGATGTCAAGCAGCGCAGCGGTTGGGGCGGACTCACAATGCGACACCCGCGAGTCATTCCCCACAACGACGGTGCTGGGGTAATTGAAGCAGTAGGAAAAGACGTATCGCCGTCAAGAATTGGCGAACGAGTTTGGATTTATGAAGCCACATTACCCCGCGCCTTTGGCACGGCGGCGGAATATGTTATTGTACCCAGCGAACAAGCTGTTTTGCTGCCAGATAATACAGAATTTGTAGCAGGTGCTTGTTTGGGAGTTCCGGCGATGACAGCTCACAATTGCGTTTTTAAAGATGGTGCTGTAACTGGGAAAACAATATTAGTTACAGGCGGCGCAGGTGCTGTTGGAAATTATGCGGTTCAATTAGCAAAATGGGGCGGCGCTAATGTTATTGCAACTGTAAGTTCGGCTGAAAAAGCAGAAATTGCCAAAACTGCGGGAGCTGATTATACTGTTAATTATAAAACCGAAAATGTAGCGACACGAATTAAAGAAATTACGAAAGGGGAAGGAGTCGATCGCGTAATTGAAGTGGATTTTGCTAGGAATCTCGAAACCAACTTAAAAGTCCTCAAACGCAACGGTGCGATCGCTACTTACGCTTCTGATTCCGATATAACGCCTCAAATTCCCTTTTACTCATTAGTTTACAAAAATCTAACCGTTCATTACGTGCTAGTTTATGCGATGGACAAAGCAGCCCATCAACAAGCGGCGGCAGATATTACCACTTGTTTGCAAGCAGGAGTTTTGCGCCACGCGATCGCTGAAAGCTTTGGTTTGGAGGAGATTGTCAAAGCGCACGAAATCCAGGAAAGCGGAAGGGCGATCGGGAATTTGGTTTTAGTTATCAATTAGAAGAAAAAAGGAAGAAGGAAAATATTATATTCCTACAGTCTCGCGTTGCGCGAACTTCGTTTGCGCGCCCGTAAACTCAGCGATTTCAACCGCCGAATTCCCAACCACAATCTTTGATTTGGTTGGGAATTCTTCAAATCCGATCGCCCGCGTTCTTCAAAACTCGCTCGAAGGGGCGATCGAACAAATCAAGGAGACAGCCGCCACACCTTAATCGTTTCGTCAAAACTGCCGCTGATCAGAGTCTTGTCTTGAGGATTAAAAGCCAATTCCACCCAAGTAGAATGACCTTTTAGCGTACCGCGTTCCCCGCCATCCATCGCCCACAGCTTGATAGTGCCGCTCAAATCGGCGCTGGCAAGCGTCTGGCCGTCGGGACTGAAAGCTAGAGACTGAATTCGATCGGCATGACCGGTAAAAGTCACCTCACCCGAAGGCTGAGGGCCGTGTTCCGTGGTGATATCCCAAATCCTCACCGTATTGTCCCAACCGCCGCTGCCCAAAATGTTACCGTCAGGGTTGACAGTAAGAGCCGAAACAGCATCGGCATGACCCGTGAGAGTCGCTTGGAATTCCCCTGTCTTCCAATTCCACAGCTTGATAGTACCGTCGCTGTTGCCAGTAAAGAGAGTGTCTTTATAGGGACTGAAAGCCACCGAATGCACCTGGTCAAAAACCCCTTTGAAGGTTTCCAACTCCGAACCGTCTTCCACTTGCCACAACTTCAAAGTATTGTCCTTACCTACACTGGCGAGGGCTTGGCCGTCGGGACTGAAAACCACCGAGAACACGCCGTCTTGGTTCCCGTCCACAGTCCGAATTAACTTACCCGAATAGAAATTCCACAATTTAATCGTACCGTCAGCGCTGCCGCTGGCGATCGTCCTGCCGTCGGGACTGACAGCCACCGACCACACGGGGCCCAAATGTCCTGTTAAAACCTTGAGCAGCTTGCCGCGACGCTTGTGCAGCAGGTGAATTGTGCCGTCGTTATTCCCGCTGACTATCACGCGGCCGTTGGGAGTGACTGCAACCGCCCAAACCGGGTTTTTGTCTCCATCCGCCAGAGTTCGCACTGCGGGCCCGGACTGAGACTCGCCACCACTGCTGAAATTCTGCATGGGGGGCGGATTGAACCGAATTTCAGGAATGCTAGAAACTGGTTCGCCAGAAGTGAAAGCCTGCGGTGCTGGAGATGGCAAGCGAACACCCAGCACTACGGACAGCAGGGCAACCGCACTTGCTCCCCACACAGCTAAAGTCCACTTGGGTTTGCTGAGAATCACTTCTACCGGTGCCGGGCCGTATTTCATGTCTGTGAGAATTGCCTCGGTCGATCGATAGCGTTTTGATGGTTCTCGCTGCACCATTTTATCCAGAATGCGGCCGAGTCGCGCCGAAACCGGTACTTTCAAATAATGCCTCCAAGCCCAACTGTCGGCTTTGATGTCAAACAAATCAAAGGGCGACATTCCTGTTAACAAGTGAATGCAAGTGACGCCCAAACTGTAGATGTCGCTGCTTTTAATCGCTTGACCTTTAATTTGTTCCGGGGCCGCGTATTCGGCAGAACCTGTCACCGTTTCTGCTTTCAGCGGCCCGCTGTTTGCCGGAATTACCGAACCGAAATCGACTAAAACTAGCCCCGAAGCACTTTCCTGGGGTAGGGGATATAAATCCTCTTTCCCTGCCCAAGCTGGGGATGCTTGGGGAGTTTTGCGGTGAATAATATTGGACGGTTTGATATCTCCGTGAATCAGTTGATGTTCGTGAACAAATTGCAGGACTGGCAACAATTCGCTCAGCAGATACCAAATTTGAATTTCTTTAACAACACCTTTTTCTGAAAGCCGATCGGCTAAATTGCGACCTTCGATGTATTCTTGCACTAAATACTGGCAGCCCTCGACTTCAAAAAATGCCAGGAGTTTGGGTATTTGGGGATGCCTGCCCAACTCGCCGAGAACTGAGGCAGACCCGCGAAATGTCCGGTTGTGCTGTGTGCCAACGTCGGCGACTGCTGCGGGCGCGCAGAACTGTTGAATGACGCAGCGGGGTTGCGAAGGTTGGTCTTCATCGACGGCTAAGAAGGTGCGGCAAGCGAGACTTTGACCGAGGGTGTGAAAGACTCGGTAGCGACCTTTTAGCAGGAGGTTCGACTCGCAACTTTTGCAGACTGTCGCGCGATCGAGATTTTGGGGGTTCTGGCAATGGGGATTGGTGCAGTAACTCATTTGTCTTTCCGCTGGAGACCCCCCGTCCGACATACACTTGCTGGTGGGGGAGGAAAGCGGGGCGGTGCGTGCCGCTTCCTGTGGACAAATTAAATAATTGGAATCTTTGCTTTATGATAATTGTTTCCCAGATTTTCGCCACACTTGCTTCGGTCGATCGCGCGTAAATAATTGCTGACTTTCCTGCGAGCGAGGTTTAATAGGTCGATGTACGGGCGGGCTCTTCGGCCCGCCCCACAAGAAAATGATTCTTCGCGGAACGGGCTAGGGAAGCCTGTTCTTTAGAATGGTGAAATATCTCAGTTGTTACCGAATTAAGGTATACTGTCATTGCGAATACTTGCAGTGCGATCGCACCAAAGCAATCGCGAGGCATTACCAAATATCCGCGATTCTTTCTCCTATGGAGTCAATCTAAAACTGCAAATTTCTAATCGACTAACAGATTAAAACTTAGGCAACTTTCGCCAAACTAACTACTAACTTTTAACTATTACTTATGCCGTTAATTCGCGTACCTAAACCTTGGGACATTCTCGACCACCAAATTACCCCAGAAACAGCCTTTCTCAACCGCCGCCGCTTCATGACAAATTTAATTGGCGCCGGCGTGACTGCTTCGCTGCTGCCGCTGACCGGCTGCCAAAGCAATGCTAGCTCAAAAACTGCTCTGGAGCGAAGCTCAACCCAAGCATATGCGGGATTGAGCCGGAATCCTGCCTTTGCGAAAGTCGATCGAGCAATTACCGACGAAGCCTTAGCTACAAAATACAACAATTTTTACGAATACGGCGGCACAAAATCTATTTGGCAAGCCGCTCAAGCTTTGCCAACAGAAAACTGGAAAGTAGAAGTAAGCGGTTTAGTAAAAAATCCCCGCACTTATGATATCGACGACCTCTACAAAAAATTTCCCATCGAAGAACGAGTGTATCGATTTCGCTGCGTAGAAGCCTGGGCGATGGTAGTTCCTTGGGTCGGATTTCCGATGAAATTGCTGATGGCTGATGTCGAACCTAAATCAAACGCTAAATTCGTTCGCTTTACCTCATTTTACGACCCCAAAATTACTCCCGGCCCCGGTTTGATGTCGCAATTTTATCCTTGGCCTTATACCGAAGGCCTGCGAATTGAAGAAATGGCCAACGATTTAGCATTTTTTGCCACAGGCTTGTACGGCAGAAAACTACCAAAACAAAATGGTGCGCCGCTGCGGCAAGTGATTCCTTGGAAATACGGCTTTAAGGGCGCAAAGTCGATCGTAAAAATTGAATTTGTCGAAAAACAGCCCGCCACTTTTTGGAATACAATCGGCCCCAACGAATACGCCTTTGAAGCAAATGTCGAACCCGACAAGCCGCACCCCAGATGGTCCCAGGCCAGCGAACGCATAGTCGGGCCCGGTAACAGTTGGTCGTGGGAAACTCGCCCAACTTTGCCCTATAACGGTTACGGCGAATATGTGGCGAGTTTGTACAGTTAATTAAGTACGCGAGATATAATTTGAGGAACAGGCTTTTCGGCTTGTTCCTCAAATTATTATTACTTTCTCTACTTTCTCCTTCTCTGCGCCCTCTGCGTTCTCTGCGGTTAATTTAAAAAACTTTTTTGTTCGCTTCAGGAAAATAAAATACAGGACACAGCAGTGCCGTATCCTTACCGGATACCTGCACTATAATTGTAAATTATACTTTGATTTTGCAGTCGAGCGACGACAATAAAAATTGATGAAGCTACCAAGGAATTGTTAAATGGTAACAACAACATCAACTCCCGTAGAGCAGCAAACTACCCCAGAAAACCGAGTTATTTTAAAAGGTGTCAGTTGGTCAACTTTTAAAGCATTGCTGGCAGATGTTGGGGACGATAGAGCTTGGAGAATTGCTTACGATGGAGGAGTATTAGAAATCAGGATGCCGCATCTAGAACATGAAGTTCCGAAAGGACTGATAGAAAGCTTTATTGAAGCTACAGCAGACGAACTAGAAATCGAAGTGATGAAAGCTGGTTCTCTGACTCTGGAACGGGAAGATTTAACTCGTGCTGTCGAACCTGATAGTTGTTTCTACATTCAAAATGAAGCCAGCGTCAGAGGTAAAAGAGATATCAACCTCCCAGAGGATTTGCCGCCCGATTTAGCAATAGAGTCGGATTACACGAATTCTTCAGTTAATAAAGATTCCATATATGCTGCAATTGGCGTACCGGAACTTTGGAGGTACCGGCGGCACTCTCTCCAAGTTTATCAACTTGTAGATGGGAAATATGAAATGTGCGATCGCAGTTTAGCATTTCCGTTTTTACCAGTTGCCGAAATTCCCAGTTTCATCGAACAAAGCAGAACAATCGGACAGCGTGCGGCAGTGCGTTTGTTTCGGCAAAGAATTAGAGAAATGTTACCGAATCAAAGTTAACGCAAAAACCAGACTTACTCTAATCGACTACAATAAAAATTGATGAAGCTACCAAGGAATTGTTAAATGGTAACAACAACATCAACTCCCGTAGAGCAGCAAACTACCCCAGAAAACCGAGTTATTTTAAAAGGTGTCAGTTGGTCAACTTTTAAGGCCTTGCTGGCAGATGTTGGGGACGACAGAGCTTGGAGAATTGCTTACGATAGAGGATTATTAGAAATTAGGATGCCGCTGGAAGAACACGAAGAACCCAAACGACTGATAGAAAGCTTTGTGGAAGCCATTGTAGATGAGCTGGAAATTGAACTTAGGAGTCTGGGTTCGCTGACTCTTGAACGAGAAGATTTAACTCGTGCTGTAGAACCTGATTCCTGTTTCTACATTCAAAATGAATCTTTAGTTAGAGGCAGAAATATCAATTTGCCCAATGACCCGCCTCCAGATTTAGCAATAGAGTCGGATTACACGAATTCTTCAGTTAATAAAGATTCCATATATGCTGCTCTTGGTGTTCCCGAACTGTGGAGGTATCGCCGGGAATCTCTGCAAGTTTATCACCTTGTAGATGGGAAATATGAAATGTGCGATCGCAGTTTAGCATTTCCGTTTTTACCCGTTGCCGAAATTTCCGGTTTCATCGAACAAAGCAGAACAATCGGACAGCGTGCTTCTGTGCGTTTGTTTCGGCAAAGAATTAGAGCAATTTTGCCCAGTCCAAGTTAACGCAAAAATCAGACTTACTTGAGTTGAAAAACTAGCCAATCAATTTAAATTACATCAGCGTTAATCAGCGTTCATCTGCGGTGAAAAAATCTTTAATTTCGCTATAAAATCACTTGATAAATTCCTGCACTCTCTGCCAAACTCTTTCTAGCAAATCTGGTGCGCTAACATCAAACCATTCAATTTCAGGATACGCTCGAAACCAAGTCCGCTGTCTCTTCGCAAATTGTCTCGTGTGCAAAATTGTTAATTCTTTTGCTTCTTCAAGCTTAATGTCGCCCGCCAAATATTGTTTCATTTCCTGATAGCCCAGCGTGTTCAACAATGGCAAGTCGCAGCCGTATTTTTTACACAAATATTCTACTTCAGCGATCCAACCGCGTTCTAGCATTTGTTCGGTGCGCTGTTTGATACGATCGACCAAAACATCGATTTCGCAATCCAACCCAATTTGTAAAATAGGATAATTGGGAGGATTTTCGCCCTGCTGTTCCGAAATAGGGCGACCGGTCGCATAAAATACTTCCAGTGCTCTTAAAGTTCTTACTGGGTCATTGAGGTGAATTTTCTCGGCGGCAGCGCGATCGACCTGCTGCAACATCGCGTAACATTGAGATTGTCCGAGTTCCGCAAGTTGCGATCGCAATTCGGGCATCGGTGCTACCCTCGGCATTTTCAAACCGCGCACGATCGATTTAATATACAAGCCCGTCCCACCAACCAACAACAGAGGAGAATCAACAGCAGCTATTAAATTTTGAGCTTGCTGCTGGTAGTCTGCTAATGTCAGAGTTTCTGTCGGATCGCAGATGTCGATTAAGTGATGCGGTACACAAGTGCGATCGACCGCCGTCGGTTTTGCGGTTCCGATGTCAAACTCGCGGTACACTTGACGGGAGTCCGCACTCAGGATCGAGGATTGCAGTCGCGAAGCCACAGCCACAGCCACTCCAGACTTCCCAGTCGCCGTCGCCCCGCAAATCGTCATTAATCTAGGCATAAGCTGTCGCCAATTTCCTTATAAAAACTCTCAAATCCTCTCCTATCAATGCTTTCCCCTCTCTTGCTTCACTGATTCACCCCGATCGGTCCGGGCCGTCCTCAAGCAATCTCAAAACTATTCCCCTCCCTCCCCCCGATAAATTTCCCTTCAGAAAGCCCTAGCATCGCCTTTAACGGTTTTGTGCTATAATTTTAGAAGTTTTCCCATTTTAGAAGCTTTCGGGGCTTTAGGCCTCATTATTGGAGCTATTTTTGTATGACCAGCAGCTACAGCGCCGACCAGATTCAAGTTCTCGAAGGTCTCGAAGCAGTCCGCAAACGACCGGGGATGTACATCGGTACCACCGGCCCGCGAGGACTCCACCATCTAGTTTACGAGGTTGTGGACAATTCCATAGATGAGGCGCTGGCTGGCCACTGCACTCACATTGAGGTTGACTTCAACGCAGACGGTTCTGTTACTGTCACAGATGACGGCCGGGGTATTCCCACCGGCATCGTTGCCAAGACTGGCAAATCGGGAATAGAAACAGTAATGACTGTACTCCACGCCGGCGGTAAGTTTGGCGGCGGCGGTTACAAGGTTTCTGGAGGTTTGCACGGTGTAGGTATTTCTGTAGTTAACGCACTTTCGGAGTGGGTAGAGGTTAGGGTTTGGCGCGACCAAAAAGAACATTTGCAGCGCTACGAAAGAGGCTTTCCCGTCAGCGAACTTCAGGCAAAGCCCAGCAAAGGAAATCGCACCGGTACTTCAGTTTGTTTCTTGCCAGACCATCAAATATTTAGCACTGGCATTGAGTTCGATTACGCTACTGTTGCCGGACGCTTGCGAGAATTGGCTTATTTGAATGCGGGCGTGAAAATTACGTTTGGCGATCGCCGCTTGGAATTGCTCAAAAGTAGCGAACCCCATGTCGAAACTTATTGTTACGAGGGTGGCATCAAGGAATATGTCACCTACATGAACCGCGAAAAACAGCCCTTGCACGACGAAGTGATCTACGTGCAAGGAGAACGCAACAACGTGCAAATAGAAGTGGCTTTGCAGTGGTGCGTCGATGCTTTTAGCGACAACGTTCTAGGTTTTGCTAACAACATTCGGACGATCGACGGTGGCACGCACTTAGAAGGTTTGAAGGCTGTTTTGACGCGGACGATGAACTCGATCGCCCGCAAGCGCAACAAAATCAAAGAAAACGAGCCCAACCTCGCCGGCGAAAACGTTCGCGAAGGTTTGACAGCAGTGATTTCGGTCAAAGTCCCAGACCCGGAATTTGAAGGTCAAACTAAAACCAAGCTAGGCAATACAGAAGTTCGGGGAATTGTCGATTCCTTGGTAGGCGAAGTATTGACAGAATATTTGGAGTTTCGCCCCCAAGTAGCTGACGCTATTTTGGAAAAAGCAATTCAGGCATTTAAGGCCGCTGAAGCCGCCCGCCGCGCCCGCGATTTAGTGCGCCGAAAATCCGTCTTAGAATCGTCTCCTTTGCCTGGAAAATTAGCGGACTGTAGCTCCAGAGACCCCGCCCTGTCTGAGATATACCTGGTCGAGGGCGATTCCGCGGGCGGCTGTTGGATTGGAAAAACTTATATATCGCTAGCCGATGGTTCAGTAAAAACTATCAAACAGATAGTTGACGAACAAGCTGAAGGCAAAGAACACTTTTGCTACACCGTCAGAGAGAGTGGAAACATCGGACTTGAGCGTATTACTAACGCTCGGATGACCAAAGCTAATGCTGAAGTGATTAAGCTGACATTGGACAACGGAGAAATTTTGATTTGCACTCCCGACCATCCATTTATGTTGCGGGATGGCACTTACAAAGCAGCCGCCATGCTGACACCTGAAGATTCATTAATGCCGTTCCACAGCAAGTTGTCGGAAAAAAACAAACAGGGTCAGGGACTTAACGGTTACGAAATGGTTTGGAATCCCAACAGTGATAAGTGGATTTACACTCATCTTTTAGCGGATTTCTACAACCTGAAACACGGTGTCTATCAAGCATCTGAGGGCAATCACCGCCACCACGTTGATTTCAATAAACTCAACAACAATCCGACAAATATTCAGCGATTGCCTGCTGAGGATCACTTGGCTCTTCACCGCGCGAACCTTGAGAAAACCTTGCACAGGCCCGATGTCATTGAAAAGAGCCGTCAAGCTCACATGACCGATGAATTTCGGGCGATGATGAAAGAGCGGATGCGGCAGCCCGAAACGCGCCAAATTCTCTCGGAACAAGCGAAAGCTCAGTGGGAAGATGAAGAGTATAAAGCTTACATGGCGAGCAAGTGGCGGGAGTTTTACGATACGGATGAAACTTATCGCCAGCAAAATAATGAACTGCTGAACCAAGCCCAGCAAGAGTATTGGAGTAGTGAAGAAAACCGTTTGGCTCAGTCGGAACGGGTTCGCAATCATTTTGCTAACAATCCTGAAGCGCGGGAGACTAATTCGCAATTTGCGAAAGAACAGTGGCAAGATGAGAATTTGTTGGAGTGGCGGCGCGAAAAAACTAAGGAACAGTGGACGCCGGAGTTTCGCCAGAAACGTAAAGAAGCTTTGAACGAAACTTATTACCGCAAAACTCTTGAAGCTTTGAAGGCTGTTGAGATGAAAATGGGCTGGATTGATGTTGATTATTACAATATCTACCGCCGCACGAAAAAAGATAAGTGTTTGTTGAAGTATGAGAGTTTTTGCGATCGCTACTTTAATGGTGATGCACTATATGCTCGCCAAGCGGTTCGGAATTACAACCACCGGGTTGTCAAGATCGAAGCTGTAGAGGAACGCTACGATGTTTACGACATCGAAGTCCCCAACAGTCACAACTTTGCATTAGCTGCGGGAATTTTTGTCCACAACAGTGCAAAACAAGGGCGCGATCGCCAGTTCCAAGCAATCCTGCCTTTGCGCGGTAAAATTCTCAACATTGAGAAAACAGACGACGCCAAAATCTACAAAAATAACGAAATTCAATCGTTAATTACAGCCCTGGGTTTGGGCATCAAAGGCGAAGAATTCGATCCGGGTCAATTGCGGTATCACCACATCGTAATTATGACTGATGCTGACGTTGATGGCGCTCACATCCGCACGCTGTTGCTGACCTTCTTCTACCGCTATCAGCGCGCACTTGTAGAACAAGGTTACATCTATATTGCTTGTCCTCCTCTCTATAAAGTGGAACGGGGACGCAATCATTACTACTGTTACAGCGATCGCGAAATGAACAATCTCATCCGCAATGAATTTCCGGCGAATGCTAACTACACGATTCAGCGGTTCAAAGGTTTGGGTGAAATGATGCCGACACAGTTGTGGGATACGACCATGAACCCAGAAACTCGGACGCTGAAACGGGTGGAGATTGAAGACGCTGCTGAGGCCGATCGCATCTTTACGATCTTAATGGGCGATCGTGTCGCCCCCCGCCGCGAATTCATCGAAACCTACGGCCCCAAACTCAACCTCCTCGACTTGGACATCTAAGTTAGTTGACAGTTGGCAGTTGACAGTTGACAGTTCTTTGCTGGCGAGGATGAGTAATTAGTCATCAGTCATTAGTTAGTGGCTGATGACTGATGACTGCTGACTGCTGCCAACTGCCAACGGACTGCTGACTGCTGACTGCTGCCAACTTTTGTTATAAAAATTAATACAATCTCTCATCAAATCGATCTAAGGTAAATGCTTAGGTAATTTTGAGATTTTTGGCGCATCCATCAACTACCACAAAAATAGAAGGTTGGACAATATAGCATGAGCATCAATTTAGCGACCAAATTGCGTGAGGGAACGAAAAAATCCCACACAATGGCAGAAAACGTCGGTTTTGTCAAGTGTTTTTTAAAAGGCGTTGTAGAAAAAACTTCTTACCGGAAGTTAGTAGGAAACCTCTACTTTGTCTACTCGGCAATGGAAGAGGAAATGGAACGCCAAAAACAGCATCCGGTTGTTTCAAAAATTTACTTTTCTGAGTTGAATCGCAAACAAAGCTTAGAGCAAGATTTATTTTACTACTACGGTGCGAATTGGCGCGAACAAGTAGCTCCGTCAGCCGCAGCAAAAGCTTATGTGGAGCGGATTCACGAAATCTCGGCTACAGCACCAGAACTGTTAGTAGCTCACTCTTACACTCGCTACCTCGGCGATTTATCCGGCGGACAAATCCTGAAGGGAATTGCCCAGCGCGGGATGAATCTTTCCGAAGGAGAAGGCACTGCTTTCTATGAATTCCAGGATATTCCTGATGAAAAAGAATTTAAAGCTAACTACCGTCAGGCAATGAACGAACTGCCGATTGACGAAGCAACAGCAGATCGAATTGTTGACGAAGCTAATGCAGCTTTTGGCATGAACATGAAGATGTTCATGGAGTTAGAAGGCAATTTGATTAAAGCAGTCGGTCAGATGCTTTTCAATACCCTGACGCGGAAGCGCGGCGCCGGCAGTACCGAATTGGCTACTGCTGATTGAGGCAAAACTCACTGGCAATAATTTGAGCCTCGTTTAAGAGGAAAAACTTAAATCCTGGGGGTTTGATGGCTGCTTTTACAGTCACCAAATCTCCGGGATTTTGCATGGCGGGCGATCGACTTTATTAACTCACAACTCAACACAATCACCGCCCCATGCCGCGATTAGGAGGCCGATCGTCCCGGACAGGCAAAGAAGTTGGCCTTACTTGCCGCTCCAAATACTTGCTCAAAGCGTAAGCGATATCTCCGCGATTCATCGGCTTCAAAGGATTAATCTTATTAGTTCCGAGTTCAACATTAACAAACCCTTCATAAAGTGCAGTAGCCATAGACTTTCTAGCCCAATTAGGGATTTCTCCTGCATCTGGATACTTAGCTAAAATCTCGGAAATGCTGGCATCGGGAAACTGAAAAACCCCGTAAGCTTGAGCAAAAATCGCCAACGCTTCAGCGCGAGTCACCCTTTGATTTGGGAAAAACATTCCGTCGCGATATCCACTCATCGTTCCCGTTTTCAAAGCAGTTTGAATCGCACTGTAAGCCCAGTAACTCTTAGGTACGTCCGACAATTCCATCTCGGGTTTCTGAGCTGTTTTCCGCCGTTCCAAACCAAAAGTTTTTACTAAAATCACCGCCAAATCGGCGCGGGTGACAATGCCCTCAGCATTAAAATTGCCGCTAGCATCTTTTTTCATCAATCCTGCACTCACAACCCGTTCTATCGGGTCAATTATTTGTTGACTCACATCTTGCACCATTGTTAAGAACGGGAAAGATGCCCGTTCCACAGTAAAATTGAGTTTTGTCGAACGGGCATCTTGCCCGTTCCTAAACAGGTAGTTGATAAAGGTGCAAGATATCATTTGAGCTTTAACCGCCATTGGCACTACTTGCACTATCGCGATCGCAAAAAAAACACAGACTAACTTTTTCACGATTTGATATTCCGGGATTTTCTATTAAAATAAAACATTGGCTTCCGGCAAAGCGCCCTGCATTTTACCCAACCAATCAATCAAATTATCCAATTGCTTTTGGGCAGTCAAAACCGCCATACCTCGAATAGTAACCTTCCCCTTGCTGTAGACAAAACGAGAGCGCAAATGTTCCGGCAAATTAGCCTTGAGCAAATTCCAAGCAGGTTCCTCCATCGGCGTTTCCAAAACAATGTGCTGCTTATTTTCCGGCTTAATGCGAGAAAAACCGATTTGCTTGGCGATTTGTTTGAGTTCGACAACCCGGATAAGTTGCTGGGCCGGAATAGGAATGGGGCCGTAACGATCGCACCAATCGGCCCGAATCTGCTCCAACTCTTCTGGGGTATTAGCAGAAGCCACAGACCGATAAGCGCTCATCTTTTGATCCAAATCTGCGATGTAATCAGCAGGAATAAACGCTGTCAAAGTGAGGTCGATTTGCGTGTCCTCCACTTTCGGAATTTCCTGACCTTTAATTTCGCGAATAGCTTCCTCTAACATTTCAGCATACAAATCAAAACCGATCGCCTCCATTTGACCCGACTGTTCAGTACCCAAAACATCACCGGAACCGCGAATTTCCATATCTCGGACGGCCAACTGATAGCCCGATCCCAACTGCGCGAACTCTTGAATTGCCCGCAACCTCTGCCTTGCAGCATCCGAAAGCTTGTTCTGCTTCGGATAAAACAGCCAAGCGTGAGCTTGAATCCCCGCGCGTCCCACCCGTCCCCGCAACTGGTAAAGTTGACCCAAACCGAACCGCTGCGCGTCTTCAATCAAAATTGTATTGACTCGCGGAATATCCAAACCCGACTCAATAATCGTCGTGCACACCAAAATATCGAACTCCGCCGCACTGAAAGTCAGCATGATCGATTCTAGTTCCGAAGCATCCATTTGACCGTGGGCGATCGCAATTCTGGCAGACGGTACCATCTCCTGCAACTGAGCGGCCAACTCATCAATCCCCTCAATCCGCGGCACCACATAAAACACCTGACCGCCCCTGTCCAATTCTTGACGAATTGCCGATCGCACCACTTCCGGGTTATAGGGAGCCAAATGCGTCTGAATCGGGCGGCGGCTGGGTGGCGGAGTCGCAATCAAACTCATCTCGCGAATCCCCGACAGCGACATATACAAAGTCCGGGGAATCGGCGTTGCGGTGAGAGTGAGCACATCTACCTCTGTTTTGAGAGCTTTAATCGCTTCCTTTTGCTTGACCCCAAACCGCTGTTCTTCGTCCACCACCAGCAAGCCCAAATCCCGAAATTTAATCGCTTTGCTCAAAACAGATTGAGTACCGACAATCACATCTAATTCCCCAGTCGCCAAACGCTTGTGAATCTCCCGGCGCTCGGTTTCAGTGCGAAAGCGATTGAGCAAGCCAACTTCGATCGGATAAGGGGAAAAACGCTCTTTCAGCGTGTGATAGTGCTGTTGGGTCAAAATCGTCGTCGGTGCGAGCAAAGCCACCTGCTTGCCCGCTGTAACCGCCTTAAAAATAGCTCGGAGAGCAACTTCTGTCTTGCCGAAACCGACATCGCCGCAGACCAGGCGATCCATCGGTCGATCGCCCTCCATGTCGCGTTTGACATCTTGAGTTGCCTTCAACTGATCCGGCGTTGGTTGGTAGGGAAAAGAATCCTCCAACTCTTGCTGCCAAGGCATATCGGGAGGAAAAGCGTAACCTTGTTGCTTGGCTCTTTTGGCATAAAGATTCAGCAAATCCACTGCCAATTTTTTAACAGCTTTGCGAACTTTTGTTTTAGTTTTTTCCCAAGTTTGACCTGTGAGTTTGTTGAGATCCGGTACTTTATCGCCTACAGTCCGAAACCTCGACAAAGCCCCCAACTGGTCGGCCGCCACCCTCAGAGTACCGTCAGCGTATTGAAGCACCAAATATTCGCGAGTTTCGCGATCGATCGTCAAGCGTTCCAACTTAAGAAACTTTCCCACTCCGTGCTGGCGGTGAACCACAAAATCCCCGGGACTGAGCTTGTTCGGGTCAACCTTTTTAGAAGCAGCGCGGCGGCGTTTGCGGACGTAGCTAAAAGTTGCCAGGGAATGCTGGCCGTAGAATTCCCGATCGGTAATTAAAACTATCCGAAAAGTCGGCAGAATAAAACCTTCCAATTCTGCCAGCCCGCTGTACTTCAAAGCAACCGGAACGTGCTGCAACTGCAACTTGTCGATCGCCAAATAATCGCGCGGATTCACCACAAACTGAGCCGGACAGTCGTGTTCCGACAGCAGAGAAACCGATCTGCTGGGTTGAGCAGAAACTAGAAAAATCGCAAAACCCCGATCGCGCTCTTCCCTGAGCATTTGAGACAGCTTCGCAAATTGGTGAGGCATCACCGCCACAGGCCGAGAAGCCAAATTAATCGCAGTCGGTAGCTGGTCGCTCTCTGTAGAGCTTTGAGCTTTTTTAGCAGTAGAATCTTCTGCCAATTCAGAAACTTCTAGCCTGTCGAAACCTGCGACATCTGCCATTGATTCAGCAAAAGTGCGGTGAATTTTCGGCACCTTAAAATTAGCAATCGGCAACTTTTCTGTTCCTGCCTCTGCCGCTTCCGATTCCCGATGGCAATTTTTCCACTGTTCCTGTGCATTCTCAAACCAGCGGTCGCTGTGAGCTTCGCACCCTTGCGGTTCGTCAATAACAACTAAAGTATTTTTTGGCAAATAATCCAACAAAGATGCTGGTTTTTCAAAGGCTAAACCCAACAGCCTGCGGACAAATTTTTCGGCTTCATTTTCTGTGTCTAGAGAGCCTAGGCGGTTAATTTCTTCAATATTTTTTTCAGCTAAAACTGCTTTAATAATTGCGTTAAAATTAGTAGGAGTTAAAACTAACCGATCGATCTTATCGAGCGATCGTTGGTTCGAGGGATCGAACTCCCGAATTTGCTCCAAATTATCCCCGAACCATTCCAGCCGCACCGGCAACTCCGCCGCTACCGGAAACACATCGACAATATCGCCCCGGCGGCTCCACTGGCCCTCCATTTCCACCAGAGTCACCCGATCGTACCCCATCGAAACCAGTTGGCGGTCAAGTATTTTTGAGTCTTGAACTGCCCCTCGGTTCAGCGTCAGACAGTAGGGTTCAAAAGCACTTCTAGGGGGCAAATGAGGCTGGAGAGCTCTTTCAGTAGCTACAATCGCGATCGGCTTAGACGAATTGGTAGTTTTTTCTTCGTTGTCCACCAAATCCGCCAGCACCTGCATTTGTCCCCAAGTCATTTCGTTCTCGTCGGAGTAAGATAGCTCGTAGGGGGAAGCCTCCGAAGTCGGGTAAAAATGTACAGTTTGCCAGCCCATCGCCTCTAAAGAGGCCACCCAGCGGCCCGCTTCTTCCAGAGTTGCCGTCACCGCCAATAGGTTTCGCCCCTCTTGCTGTGCTAGGGCGGAAGCTACTAAACCTTTAGGCAAACGGGCGAGGCCGGACAGTTGCAGGCAATGATACCGTTTGAGCTTGTTGAGAAGTTCTGTGGCTAGGGGCGATCGCCCCAGGGTACGAATTATCGAAGAGAAAGTCATGCGCTGTTAATTTTAATCCCTGATGGGCGAAGGCTCTTCCTCGCTACCTACTAAGGAAGATTGTACGACAAACATCTATCATTGTGGCGATCGGCTCTTGGTAATTCCACTGAACTGCGGGTAGATTTTTGCTACAGGTCTTCTCTAAATATCTCCAACTTGCGATCGAAATGAGCCAGTTCCGTTACTCTAGTGACAGGTTGAGAAACAATTTCGATTTTGCGATCGAGATAGACAACTTCCCAACCTCTCCTGTGACTGCACCCAAAGACGGATACAAGCCCACGACTCAAGCTGTCAAGATCGAAAAATTTTAGACATCAGGGAGATCCCCCAGATAGTGGCTGCGGAGTCAATCTAAAATCTAAAATTTAAAATCTAAAATCGACTAATCGGGCAGTGCGCTTGCCGTTACCATCGATAATTTGAGAAATGTCCCCAAGTACCGACCTTCTGATTGTTCTCCTGCTAATTTTCCTCAATGGCTTGTTTGTGATGTCAGAGATGGCCATCATCTCTGTACGGAAGGTGAGACTGCAACAGATGGCCAACCAAGGTTCAGTCAATGCCCGCGTAGCTTTGGATCTGGCTAATGCCCCCAATCAGTTCTTGCCGACAGTTCAAATCGGGATTACGATGCTGGCCATTCTGTCGGGCGCTTTCGGAGAAACGACAATTGCTAAAAGGGTAGAGCCTTTGTTGCGGCTGATTCCTGCCCTGGCGCCCTATTCTCAGACGATCGCCTCAGTAGTAGCAGTTTTAACCATCACTTATCTGACCTTAATTATCGGCGAACTCGTGCCGAAGCGGCTAGCGCTCAACAACCCGGAGCCGATCGCTTCAAGCGTAGCAATTCCCATGCGAATGCTCTCAAAAATTGGTGCTCCTGCAGTTTATCTGTTAAGTTATTCCACTGACTTAGTAATGCGGATCATGGGAATTGCGCCTTCAACAGAACCCCAAGTTACAGAGGAAGAAATTAAAGTTTTAATAGAGCAAGGAACAGAAGCCGGAACCTTTGAAGAAGCCGAACAAGATATGGTGGAAAGAGTGTTTCGTTTGGGCGATCGGCGAGTCAGCGCCTTAATGACCCCACGGCCCGATCTTGTCTGGCTCGACCTCGACGACTCAGTAGAAGAAAACCGCCAAAAAATGCTCGGCAGCGGTCATTCTCGGTTTCCCGTCTGTCAGGGCGGACTGGACAACGTTCTCGGTTTAGTACACGTTACCGATATGCTGTCTCGCACTTTAATTGGTCAACCGCTCGATTTAAGTGCTTCTTTGCGCAGGCCTTTATTCGTGCCGGAAAGCACCAGGGGTTTAAAAGTATTAGAACTTTTCAAGCAATCTAGCAATCAAATTGCCTTGGTAGTAGACGAATACGGCGTCATTCAAGGATTGGTAACAGTTAACGACATTTTAGTCGAACTGGTTGGCGACTTTCCCTCGATTGAAGATGCTGACGAACCTCAAACCGTGCAGCGCGAAGACGGTTCTTGGCTGTTAGACGGAATGCTAGCAGTCGAAGATTTTTTTGAGCTGTTTGGAATCGAAGAATTGTCAGCAGAACACAAAGGAAGTTACCACACAATGGGCGGTTTTGTGATTACAAATTTGGGCAAAATTCCCACAGCAGCCGAGCATTTTGAGTGGAACGGTTTGCGCGTGGAAGTAGTCGATATGGACGGGAACCGAGTTGATAAAATCTTGGTAATGCCGATCGACTCAGCGGGCGATCGCTCCCCCAGCAAGCCAAAAAGCTAAAACTAAAAACCATGTAATTTTAATCCATCAACATAATACCCGTAGGGGCGGGTTCACCAACCATCATCGCCGGAAACAAACAATCTCAAAAACCCGCCCCCACCCAACGATAAATCATCACCTACATTTGGGAATTAAATATAAATATCAGGTTGATGTGAATTATTGGTGAGAGTGGGGCGGGTTTTTATATATTGTTGGTTATCGTTATAACCCACATTCCGCAGATATTCGATCGAACTTAATTTCAAAGAGATTCAGAATTATCAAACCCTCAAATGATTACTAG